>DAONDW010000060.1:0-8313 GCA_035402785.1 Methanothrix sp.
ATTCTCACCTGCATCCACAAAATCTCCTCCTCACCATCAGGCCCCTGGTGATACATGGACAGCTCTCTGCCAGGGCCTAGCTCCTGCCTCCTCTTCTCCGCACCTCCCCTCTCCAGGTAGTGCCTCTCGGTGCCCACCAGGATTTCCTTGAAGCCTATCCCCTGCAGAAGTTCTCCCATGAGCAGTGTCTCTCCTCCATCAGCCTTGATGTAAATGCATTCGATCTCAGGTGAGCCCAGAAATCTCTGGATCTCTTTTGCAAGTTCATATCCCTGAAGAGTCGGAACGACCAGATAGCAGTCAGGAAAATGGCGCTGCAGTATTGCTAAGAGCTCGGTGAATATGTGCACATCCAGGTCGCAGTACTTGAACAGCCTGTCGAGAATGACCTCCTTTTTTTCGAGATCGATTTTCAGGAAGATTTCGACTGCCACCTCATCCTGGCCGCAGCAAGCCCGATCATCAGCGCCCAGATGCGAGAATGCCTTCTGAATCCCATCAAAGAGCCTGACGATGTCATTGCAGAAGGGACCTTTTCTGGCCAAATCCACTTCTCCTGGCCAGATGAACTGAAAAGAATGGTCTATGCAGGGCCACCTGCCTTTCGAAAGACCCTGATCATCATAATTGCTTTCATTCATCCGGCCAAAATTGGTGCCGATTGGATATGAAAACGGCGCCAGCAATGCAAAAAAATGGTCTGAGGGCCACGAGGGCTTTCAAATCACTCAGATCATCCTTTGCATCCAGACCACGTCGAAGTCCCTGCCCAATTTTTTCCCGATATTGATAAAGCGACCGCATTCTACGAATCCGCACTTCCTATGAAATGCCAGGCTCTCTTTGTTCAGCGAGGATATGCCGGCCAGAATTGTCGTGATGCCAATCGTTTTAGCTTCCTTGATGAGCCTTTCCTGCAATGCTGTCCCAATGCCTTTTGCTCTATGCTCAGGGGCGATGAAGTAGCTGATCTCCGCAGTGCGCGAGAAGACTGGCATGGGGCTATGCGGGCGGAGCATGGCAAAGCCAAGGACGGCATTTGCCCCATCCCTGGCCACGAAAAAGGGATAGCCCTCAGAGATCTTTCGGAACTGATCAAATAGCTGGTAAGGCACAGCGTGCTCTGGAAATGCGGCAAAGCTGTTTTCTATGTAGTGGTTGAGGATATCGATTATGGCTTTCCCATCCTCTTTTCCGGCTGGCACTATTGAAAATGTCATCTTCTGCGTTTTATCGCATTGCAGACGTAAAAATGTTATGAAGGCCATCAGCCAGATCAATTCATGTTTGATTTGGATGGATAATCGTCCTGATCTGCATCACCGCTTCCGAATGTTCTCGGCTTGTCGCAGATATGGTCACCGTTTTGGTCGATGCAGCCCTCTGCATCTTCATCGTAATCGCTGTAATGATTTCCTTTGATCTGCGGGCCGCTGAAAATCTCCAGCAGTCCCTGCAGGCCTTCGGCCTTGATGCTTGCATTCCACCTGTTGTTTTTGCCGTTGTCGTTTACAGTGATGCTGTTATTTAGCAGGTCGTTGGAGATGAAGGTATTATTTGTGCCTGTGGAATCGATGTAGATTCCATACTTGTTCTTATATATCACATTGCTTTTTATAGTATTATTACTGGATTCGACCTTTATTCCAGCATTGCCGCATCCGCATCCGCCTGAACCTGTTATATTGAAGCCGCTCAGGGTCACATCATTGGCCGTTATGCTGATGACGCTTCCAGATCCTCCTGCATCCAGGAGGGGCCGTCCGTCGCCACTGTCTACGCCGATCAATGCAAGCGGTTTATGGATAATGATGTTCTCAGAGTAGACGCCGCTATGCACCTCAATGGTGTCTCCTGAGCTTGAATTGTCAATTGCTTTCTGAATATTCGAATAATCCGCATCCTTCTGTCCCACTGTGACCTTGGAGGCTCCAGCGTATCCCAGGATCAAAATGGGAATCAATAGTAATATCAAGCAGGTCCTCATAAATTTTCCCTAGCAGATTCTTTCTATTAGAACTTTTTCGTTAATATTCTTGAAACTGTACAATTTGCATGAAGCTATGTAGCATTTAGTTATTTTTCAGAGACATCTGCGGCCTGGCCGTAAGCTGATTTGGCGATCTGGCAGGCACATTCCATCATCTATGCTGCGATTTTTGCCGGTCGTATCTCCACGCGCAGATGCTTTTAATATATATTATGTTTTATTACGTATTCTGTCCCACATTTGTTCCATTGTTTTAGCTGGCGTTTTAGCTACCTTTTTAGCTGCCGTTTTCATCGCAGCTTCGCAGTATTGATATACCATGTTCTAGTATGTACATATAATGCAATTGAGGTGCAAATGCGGCGCATCATGGGACTACAGGGGCCGGGCAGAGGTCTATGCCTGCTGCCCCAAATGCCGTTCCAAGGTCAAAATCGACAGCGATGAGGGGCCGCTATGTCTTGAGCGCTGGGCTGTGAGGGTTTTGATCGAGATTCGCATGCCGGAGGATTTGCAGGCTGCTGCTGAGGATTTCTACAGGGGACGGCGGCCAAGCCCCTACAGCCACATTGCCCTGGCATCGGTCATCAGGCACAACTTCAGCAACTACGATGAGCTGATCTTTCAGCTTGAAACCAAATCCCTGCGCTGCAACAGCCATCCCAAAGAGGTGATGGCTGCCCATCAATTTCTGCGAGAGCGCTTCGACAGGCAGATATGCAAGCTCCTTGGCAGGTGTCGGTGCGGCCAGGTTTTGAGAGATGCACAGGAGGACTGAAGATATGATTGAGGGAATAAAATGCCAGAACTGCGGCAAAACCATTGCTGAGGATGAGGTCTTCTCCACAGACGGAAAGACTCTATGCGAGGACTGCTACATCGACATAGGGCACAGGATCAGGGTCTGCGATCCGTGGGGCGAGAGGTCCAAGAAGATATTTCGAAAGAGCCACGGCCTGGAGGGAACTGAAGGCCTCACTGATCTGCAAAAAGAGATTTATGAATACATTCAGGAGAAAGGAAAGGCCACAAAGGCCGATCTAATGGAGAAGTTCCAGCTTCCAGCGGCTGAACTCGACAATCAGTTCGCCATCCTTCGCCACTGCCAGCTTCTCAAGGGCAAAAAAGAGGGGGATCTCGTGTACATTGTGCTCTGGTAGTCAGCCCGGTCCACCTGATGGTAACGAGCTTTCAATCCGTTGGGGCCACCATAATTTTAAAAAAGAAGAAACCGAAAATGTTTTAGAGTTGCTCGCCCCTACTGCGTGTATGTTGGATGAGTTCACCCGCTACGTAGCTCTGCAGCACGATCAGTCACCTCTTGCCTACCTTCTGATCTACCTGAAGAGAAAGGGCGGCTATGTACAGCTCAATCAGATCTGGCGGGAGATGGGGCCTGCGGCTGGCGGCCCATTCTGGAACCAGACCACGCTATTAAACAAGCTTGACAAGCTCGAACGCCTGGAGATAGTCACATCAGAGCGGCGCATCCTCCCTTCACCCCGTGCTGAGGCCAAGAAGAAGACAAACACGTTCTATCGGCTGAGCACCGAGACGCCAATTTCCCCACACATATTTTCCATGCTCAAGATCTACAGGGAGGAGGCTGACAGGTATTCCTCAGAGCTTGTGGACAGGCCTTTAGACCGCCTCATCGACCTGATGGGCCGCTCTGCTGGGAGCGATCCACTTGTTGGCCGGGAGCTTGATGTGGCAATGCAACTGATAGGCGAGGTATTCTCTGTAGGGCGCGACGAGGTCAAAAGGATGATCAAGGAGAGGATGACCAGGAAGGGCATGATCCGCGATCGCAGAAAGGAGATGCAGGACGCAATCCTGGAGAATGCCAATTCTGAGAAGAAAACGGCGGCGACAAAAAAAGCATCTTCCAGATCGAGAATGAAAAAAGAGGAATAATAGATAAGTGGAGATATGGGGCGGCTTACTACTCCGCCTTCTCGAACCTGTTGGCCAGAGTCTTCATGACATGTGGCAGTGTTGTGTACTCCATGTCCTCCATTGGCAGGCGGTGCGGCTCGAAGGGGCCGTGCGCCCTCAGGTAATCGGTGATCTCCAGACATCTCTGGCGGGCCCGATCGAAGGCCGGGTCCTTGAACAGGTCGACAGGCCCCACGAACTTGCCTTTTGCCATCTGGAATCCCGCAGCGATGACCCTTGGAGGACCGTCAAACCTGGTCGGATGAGCTGTATCAAATGAGCAGGGCATGAGCGGTCCATTATGGCTGCCGCGCATCCATCCGCTCACAAGATGTCCGAGTGCAAAGGGCTCCAGTACCTCGCCCAAAGCGGGCAGGCCTGACTGGCAGCGCACAAGGCCCGCAGGATCATCCTTGCCGACGTAGGTTCCAGCAGTCTGGTAGAGCTTTTCGGTGCTGATCGTCGCCACAGGCTCCTTGTCAGATATATTGCATCCTGGTTTTGAGAATACTCTCTTGATGACATAGCGGCTCTTGGCACCAATCAGGGCTAAAAGGTCATACATCTCCTCAGGGCAGTTCATCATGACCTTTCTGTGCTCCATTATGTCCCATACCTCAAATGCAAAGCCGCCGTGGCAGGCCGGGTCTATGATGAGCCCTGCCGTATTGAACGGGTCTGCAAACATTCTGAAAATGGGCAAATTGAATGCGCCGGGCTCAGTCTTATCCATCATGAAGGCCACAATGGGCTCGCTCTTTCGCTCAGTGATCTCCATCTCAGCCACGCCCGGGCCCATGCCGCGGATGTTGCCGGAAAAAGCGTCAGCCAATAGGTCCTGCCCGGCTCCATAAAGCTTCAGTTCTTTGGCCTTTTCAGTGGCAGCCTCAAATGTACTCCAGGCTAAGGCGTGAATATCTCCGCAGTCGCATCCGTTTATGTGGCTCATCAACAGCTCCAGGTCGTCGCCGCAGGCCATGACCTTAAAGTCTATCAGAGCACCGGACTTCTTCGCATTTTCGAGCTTCGACTCCGCAGTTTCTATCAGTGCGGGATGAACCGAGGAGTGGCCGGGATAGCCACCCACATCGGCCTTTATCAGGCTGATTGTTATCTTGGTCACTTTTTCTCCCTCTATCCTTTCTTCGCTATTTCTCTGGTCTTAAGTCCTATATTACCGTTTTTGCATGAATGCCAGGTCACATGGAAGTGCTTATTTATATTTGAACCAGACCTATAGATACCGTGTTCAGCACCCCAGTAGCGCCGCAAAGCGGCCTTCGAAACGAAATATGCATTTGAATGCATGAGAAAAACGACTAAAGGTGAGGTGTCATGGAACTTATTGCAAAATACCGAGTAGAGACGGACCTTCCCATCCATAAAGCGGCGGAGGCCATCGCAGCCGAGCAGTCAACTGGAACCTGGACTGCTGTGCGGGGCCAGGACAATCCCCTGGCAGCCCGGGTCATTTCCGCAGAGGGAACTGATGTTGTTATAGGCTTTCCTGAGGAGCTATTCGAACCAGGAAACATTCCCCAGTATCTCTCAGTCGTAGCCGGGAACCTCTTTGGCCTCGGTGCCATCAAAAAGGTGCGCCTGCAGGACGTGATCTTTCCTGATGGCCTGCTTGATGCTCACAAAGGCCCGGCCTTTGGCATCGAAGATGCGCGAAAAATTCTTGGAGTCTATGACAGGCCGCTCGTTGGCACCATTGTCAAGCCCAAGGTCGGCCTCGACCCAAAGGGCACCGCAGAGGTCGCGGCAGCAGCAGTACGTGGAGGGCTGGACCTGGTGAAAGATGATGAGACCCTCACAAACCAGAGCTTCTGTCCGCTCATCCCAAGGCTTGAGGCTGTTATGAGCGCACTCGATAAAGTCGAAAAAGAGACCGGCAAGAAAGCGTTTTACGCAGTCAACGTCACAGCAGGCTCCGATATCATACTGGAGAGGGCACTCGATGCAGTAGAGCACGGGGCCAACATGGTCATGATCGATGTCCTGACGGCGGGCTTTTCAGCACTTGAGCAGCTCTCGAGAAACGTCAAGGTGCCAATTCATGTGCACAGGACGATGCACGGGGCCTTCACAAGAGACAAGGCGCATGGCATTTCCATGCCTGTGATCTCAAAGCTCGTGCGGATGGCAGGCGGCACAAATCTTCACACAGGAAGCTACATGGGCAAGATGGCAGGCGAGACCGCAGAGAATGACCTCTCCCGCGAAGCCCTGCGAGGATCATGGCATAATTATAAAAGAGTATTCCCTGTGGCGTCAGGCGGAATATACCCTGCCAAGGTTCATGGAAATTTGGACGGCTATGGCATAGATTGCATCGTGCAGGCGGGCGGCGGAGTTCATGGACACCCCGATGGAACCACAGCCGGAGCCCTGGCAATGGTGCAGGCGACTGAAGCGTGGCAAAAGAAGATTCCCCTCAAAGAATATGCAAAAGACCACAAAGAACTGGAAACAGCATTGAGATTTTGGGGAACTTGAGAAGAAGGGCAGGACACCTGCCTCTTCTCTAATCAAAACCGAAGAGTTTATATTGGTAGATGAGGATGGATCAGAGCGTTTATCACGAGCCAACAGTGATGTAGCGCTGTTTGAAATCAGAAGAGGTGTAGTGAGGGAATATGTAGAGGGATCAGATGGCTAGAGACGATATCTTATCGAAGATCAAATCGGCAGAGGCTGAGGCCAAGGCCGCAGTCCAGCGGGCCTTGGAGGAAAAGGAAAAAAAGATAGCCGCTGCCACTACTGAAGCTGCAAACCTCGTCAAATCCGCCGAGACTGAAGCACAGGATTACTATGACAAGAGCGTTGCCAAGGCTGAGAACGATGTCAAGACCAAGAAGGCGTCCATCGTGAGCAGCGGTGAGAAGAACGTAAACTCAATGAGCGGCAGCGCCAGTGCCAAGCTGGACAAAGCAGTTGAATATTTGTTGAAGGAGTTTATGGGGTTGTTGCATGCTTAAGCCCGTAAAGATGAGTCGTGTAGTCGTCGCCGGGTCAAAGGATGTAATATCTCCAGTAGTTGAAAAGCTACATGAGTTGCGCCTGCTTCATATCGTCAATTATAATGGCAGCCAACCCCAGTTTGAGATGGGCAAGCCCATCGGCAAAGCCAAGGAACATTCTGAGGATCTCATCAAGCTCAGATCCGTCACCAGGTATCTTGATCTGAAGAACAAGGCACCTGATAAGACGTTCTCTGAGAACCAGATTACTTCAGATATGGGCAATCTTATCAACAACGTCGGTGCTGATGTTACCGCCACATACGAGCGTATCACTGCAATCGATGCTGAGATCAAGACCAAACAGGATCAGATTAAATCCCTGACACCTTTGGCTGTTTTGCCGCTGCCTTTGGAAGCTTATTACGGTTATGAATCTCTGGCAGTCTTCGTTGGCACATCAGCAACACCTGTTGATGCTGATGTAGCGAGGATTTCTCCGGTCAACGAGATTTTCACCGGTAGTGCCAAGAACGCAACTTTTGTGGCTGTATTTGTGCCTGTGGAAAAGGCCAGTGAGGTATCTTCAGCCCTTTCAGAGCATGGGTTTTCGGAGACATCCGTCCCCAAGCTGGAAGGCAATGTAGACGCGGCTATTGCCACTCTTGAAGGCGGCATTAAATCTCTGGAAGGCGAGAAAGCGCCACTTCAGAAGAAGCTCGTCGACATCAAGAAGCAGTACGAAGATCAAATGCTGGCTACGGACGAATACCTGTCCATGCAGACCCATAAGACAGAGTCACCGCTTCGCTTCGCTGAAACGGCCAATGCCTTTGTCATAGATGGGTATGTTCCAGCAGATCAATTCAGCAGGCTCAAAAGCGAACTGGAGAGCGCCGCCGGCGGCAAGCTCGAGGTTCAGTTGCTTGCAGACAAAGAAGCAGAAGACCTGGTCGAGAAGGGCGAAGACATACCAAGCCAGATGGATAATCCAAGCCTGGTCAGGCCTTATGAGTTAATTACAAGGCTGTTCGCCATTCCGGAGTACAAGGAATTCGATCCATCATTGCTGATATTCGTATTCTTCCCAATCATGTTCGGCATGATCCTGGGCGATATCGGCTATGGGATTATGATTCTGCTTATTCTGATCGGGCTCAAGAAGAAGTTCAGAACACCAGGTTGGCAGCAATTGATCAACGTGGTGATGATCGGAAGCGTATGGTCCATAATCTTCGGAGTCTTCTTTGGCGAGATCTTTGGCCCCCTGGGTCTCTGGGGCAGGGTCATGGGGCAATTGTCTGAGCATGAGATCGAATTGGCAAAAGAAGCTGGTCTCTATTTCGGAGAAGGTGTTTTCGGTGCCCTTGGAAGAATGGGCCCGCTCGGTATATTCCCAATGGATCGGCTGGCGACTAACGC
>DAONDW010000061.1:0-1235 GCA_035402785.1 Methanothrix sp.
AGCGACTTTTGCTTTGCAGCCTTTGCCTCTGCACCGCCAAAGGAAAAGAGGCTCTTTTGTCCGCTGTTCACGCACAGGCGGTCTCTGTCCACTCCAAAGCTCTCGAATATGCGAAGCACTGGAGGCAATATCTGTTTTTCCACATAGTACTCAGTGTCAATTGGCATATTGTTCTCAAGTGCATAGACCGGGTCTTCAGCCCTGTTCACAAAAAGCTCGCGGTTCTTCTTGCCCCTCTTTCCCTGGATGATCACAAATGGGACCCTGTCTCCCACGCCGGGCACTGTGCCGCCCCTCTCTTTTATCTTCTCCACTAGCTGGATGTGCGGCTGCTTGTTCTTGTAGGAGCCCGGGCTCTTGGTGTAGCGTCGGGTGAGCGTCAGCTCCCGAAGGATCTCAGGATCGCTCGAAAGATCCAGATTCTTCAGCCGCAGAACAACAGAGCGGACGTGCTCAATGGCCTCGTCAACCTTGCCCTCCTTGAGAACCAGCTCCAGGCATGTCTTGAGTGTCTTGGATGTCAGATCGCACCAGTCCCGGCGCACTGTCTCCATGCCCCTCACCTTGATCCTGTCCTTCCAGACTTCGCCGACAGGCTCGAAGACCCACAGAGCATAACGCTTCTTAGCCAGAAATATGCCCCTCCTGGCGAAGGCCTCGAAGACCAGCTCCATTGGCTCAGGAAGAGATGCTGTGACAGTCTCGGCTATCTTTTTGCCTATCAGCTCGGCATCCTGAAGCGAAACGGGACCGGGCTTTGTGCCAGAAGCCCTGAGCCTCACAAATACGCTGTCAGTGTCTCCATAGACCACTGAGAGATCAAAACACCTCTCAGCGACCTTTCCAAACGGCAGTGAATCTTTAAAGATCACCTCTCCGTCTAACACATAGACCGAGCCGATATCGTCTATGATCTTCTTGGTTCTCAGGATGTTCTCCCTGCCAAAAGATGTGACGGCGTTTGCCAGGGCCAGGCTGTAGAGCCGGGCACGGGCATAGCCCGAATAACCGTAAAAGCTGTTGAGCAGGATCTTCATGGCATACTGCTTGGCATCTAAAAAGCGGCGCTCCTCATCGCTCGCCTTCTTCATCAGCTTCTTGGTGCGGGTCCTCTCATCCAGAAGCTGCCGCAGGACTGCGGGCATGATTCCTGGCGAAATATCCGCTGACACAAAGCTGCCTCCGGAGGGAGCTGTGATGATTCCCGCCTCCTGAGCAGGCTTGGCAGGTCCATT
>DAONDW010000061.1:1335-8309 GCA_035402785.1 Methanothrix sp.
GAGTAGCAGAGGTTGTGGGCCATCATGATTGTGGGATACAGAGACTTGTAATCCAGTATGACCACATCCTCAACAAGCCCTTTCTCAGGCACCAGGACTGCGCCGCCCTTGAGGTCCTCGTTCTCCACATATCTCTCGTCCGATACCTCGGAATCGGGCTTGGGAGGGACAACCCTCATTCGCTCCTGAAAGCGGCGCAAAAGAAGGTTTTCCACCATTCCAGACTGCCCGCCGTTGACGATATCCTGCAAAAGCGATCCGCTGGCCTTTGAGAGGGCTATGTACTTGTCCATCAGCCGCAGATCAAGAAGCATCCGCAATGCGAGAACTGCGTCCCTTCGAGAGTAGCTGACGAATCTGCGAAGCTCTTTCGCGCCGCCTGCCCATAGAGCCTCGATCTCCTTGGGATCGACATCATATTTCTCCATCTTTAGAAGCTCAAGAGCTGCATTTCTCAAAGTGTACTGCTTGAGGCTGTAGGTGCTGCGAATGATTGGCAGCAGGTCCACGATCACCCTTCCAGTGACTGAGACATCAGTGCGATTGACTATCTTCCTGATGTACCAGGAGCTGCCGTCCCGCCCGATCTTCGCTTCCAGGTGATTCTGTCTGGCCCTCTCAGCCAGATAGGGAAAATCGAATTCATTGGAGTTGTAGCCTGCCAGGATGTCCGGATTGTAGTCCCGTATGATTGAAAAAAAGCGGGCCAGTAGATCGTACTCATCTGCACAGGCGGCTGTGTCCTGCCGCGGGCATTCGAGGTCCTTTCCGACGAGCACCAGATCAGAATTGCCCTGGTGCGGCGGAGAGAAGGCCATGCTGATCAGGATGACTGGCGATTTCTCGGCTCTGGGCATCTCGCCATTGTCAGGCAGGCACTCGATATCAAAGCTCATGAAGCGCACAGGTGCATTTGTCTCATGCACCACAGAATGCAGCGACTGCACATTTACCAGAGGCGTGGGTGGTGAAGATGCAAAATGCGATGTCTCACGATTCGGGGCTATTGCGTCAGCCCGCTGGCTGGCTTCTTGTGGTGCAATCCATTCAGGAACTGGTGCCTCCACCCAGCTCATGCCGCCTAAAGAGCAGTCGATGAGAAAGCGGTTTTTAAAGAGGATATCGGTCTCATACACAGCCTTGATGCCAGGGATCTCTTTTACCCGATCCCTCAGGCTTCTGACCTCTTTTGGATCATGGGTGGTGATCCGAAGCATCTTCTTTGGTGCGAGCTGAAAGCCGATGGGCTCAAAGCGCTCCACCACATCGACCTGCAGACCCATGGCCTGAAGCTCATCAATGGCGCTCTTCAGAAATGCCTCATCCACGCCAGCATAAAAGTAGGGACGAAAGCCAGCCACCCGGCAGGTAACGCTTTTTCCTTCAGGGGTGGTGCCGAATAACTGCACCAGTGGCTCTCTTTTCAGGTCGTAGGTGTAATTGGCATCCAGGATCTGGAAGATCATCGTTTAAAATTGAAATTTTGACATATATAACTTGCTGCCTATGGGCTGGCGAGCCAGGCATTCATCAGAGCAGCAAAACTGAATGGGGACTATTTGAAATATAAGAAGTAAGTCATATCACATCATTCGGGGATCTGATCGAAAATGGATATGGATGTCTCATTGATTGTATTCCTGCAAAGCTATCCAGGCCTCCTCCCTTTGATGAAGCTCTTAAGCTTGCTAGGCACAAAGGAGTTTTTCCTGCTGCTTCTGCCTGCCATCTACTGGTGCTGCAGCGCGGCCCTGGGCTTTCGGCTGGGATTGATGCTGACAGTCAGCTACGGGATCAATGCATTCTTCAAGGTGCTCTGGCACAGCCCGCGCCCCTACTGGGTGAGCAGAGAAGTACTCGCCTGGTCCCATGAGGGAAGCTTTGGCCTGCCATCAGGACATGCGCAGATCGCCGCCTCCTTCTGGGGGCTTCTGGCTTGCTGCATGCATAGCAGGCGAGCCCTGGCTGCTGCCGCATTGCTGACGCTATTCATTGGCATCTCTCGCATTTATCTGGGAGTTCACTTTCCGCTCGATGTGCTATCCGGCTGGGCAATTGGAGCCGGTATTCTGATCGTCTTTCTCTTCTGCGAAAATGCCATTGGGGAGCGCCTTTGCAGGCTGGGCCTGAAGACGCAGATCGCCATTTCTTTTGCAGCCTCTCTTGCATTGTTTCTTCTTTTTGCACTTGGCAGGTCGGCATCAGCAGGCTTTCATATTCCAGATATCTGGCAGGCCAATGCTTTTGCCGAGACAGCTTTATCCCTGGATCCAGGAAGTGCGAAAGACGCGCTTTCTGCTGCAGGAATGCTTCTTGGCATAAGCAGCGGATACGCCATTATGAAAAAAAAGGGTTGCATCTCGACTGGAGGCCCGGCCAGGAAAAAGGCGCTGCGATATCTGCTGGGGATGGCAGGGCTTTTCGTGATCTGGTATGGACTGGAATCATTTGCAGCAGAGGCAGATGTTCTGCGATATCTCCAGTCGGCTCTTGCCTGCTTCTGGGTCTCATTCCTGGCGCCGCTCTGTTTCATAAAAGCGCACCTGGCAGAAAAAGAGGCTGAAAGCTGAAAAAGAAATTGGGCTCGCCCGTCTAGGGGCCAAGCTCCTTTTCGATTCTGTCCAGAAAAGCCTTCATCAGGCAATGGATGCTATCCAGATTACCAGAGGAATTGGCCAGTTGCTCCGGCTTTTGCACATATGGCCCCTCTGTCAATTCATCAGCACAGTTTTCGAGAAGGTGATCTATGCTGTCCTTTGAGGATTCCAGGTGAAACTGCAGGCCTATGGCTTTGCCCAGGACGAATGCCTGGTTGATGCAGGCCTCGCTCTCAGCCACCTTTTTTGCGCCAGGAGGAATCGAGAATGTGTCGCCATGCCAGTGCAAAGCCACGAACTTCTCTGGCAGGACTGAGAAGATGGGCGACGACTTGCCCTCACTGGTGAGGCTGACCGGAAACCAGCCGATCTCTCTGTATTTGTTTTTGGTCACCGCACCGCCCAGCACATCAGACATGAGCTGAGCGCCCAGACAGATGCCCAAGACTATTTTGTCGGCTGATATGGCCTGGCCTATGAACTGCTTTTCTCTTATGAGCCAGGGGTATTTGTCATGCTCATAGATATTCATGGGGCCACCCATGATGATCAGCCAGTCGAAGCTGGATATGTCCGGAAAAGCCTCATCCTCAAACAAAAGCGTCCGAGAGATCGTGTGCCCGCGTGAGCTGGCCCAGCTCTCGATATTAGCAAGGTCCTCAAATGGGACATGCTGAAGGTAGTGAATTCTCATGGCAAATGCCTCTGACCGCCCTGTCCTGAAGAGCAGGTGCTCGCCACATCATCGCCAAAACCTGCGTCGCTGATTATTGATGATTTCCTATCAATGTCCTTGAACCGGGGAACTGCTTTTTTTCAAATCCCTGATTCAATCAATTATTTGGATTAAATGGCGGGCGCGCCAGCGGTTGCCACCGAGCTTACATGCCAGTTAATCCCGATGTCTTCTCCTCCCCTTAAACCTGCAAGCGACAGTTACCCGCAGTGAGTTTGCTCCCTTCCGGGCCTGAACCGGTTCCTGCAATTATGGTCCACAGACCTTCCCTCAGGAAGGCCCATAAGCCGGTGCTATCCCTACAGGACGGAGAATCATTGTTGGCAACTGGACTGAGCATGCAGCGCTCAGAGTCTTCCGTCAGCTTCGTCCCCCGCTTGTCGACGATTTCGGATTACAGGTGACGCCGAACCACCCGGACTGCCCGCCACTTTTAACATTGAGGTGGACAGCTAATAAAGCTAACGCAGAAATTAGGAGATATTTATGGCAGAAGACTTAGCGGGCAACATGGGATTCATCATGGGAAACAAGCATCGCGAGAGGGTCATTCAGGTCCTGGGATCCAAAGGCAAGCTGTCGGCAGAAAAGGTGGCGAAGTTCGAGCGCATCCCGGCACAGTCCGTCAAGAAGATCCTGGCTGAGATGGCTGAGCGCGGGCTGGTCTTTGACAGCGATGGCGTCTGGTGCCTGACCGAGGCCGGCCAGGAGATCGAGAGGGAGATGAAAAAGAGGGCCTGATCTGCTATGGAGCTGATGGAAGCAATAAGGGCCAGGCGAAGCATCAGACGCTTTTTGGAAAAGCCAGTAGAAGAGGAGAAGATTCTTGCGGTCCTTGATAGCGGTCGCCTTGCTCCCTCTGCCCGGAATATGCAGGACTGGCGGTTCATAGTCGTCCGGGACCAGGCCACGCGACAGAAGCTGGCAGTCGCAGCCAAAGATCAGCAGTTCGTGGCCCAGGCTCCAGTGGTCATAGCGGCCTGCGGAACCTCAAACTACATCATGACCTGCGGCCAGCCCACATACGCAATCGACGTCACAATCGCCCTGGACCACATGACTCTGGCTGCGGCCTCATTGGGTCTGGGCACCTGCTGGATTGGTGCGTTTTACGAGGACCAGGCAAAAAAGATTCTTGGGGTGCCGGATGATGTCAGAATCGTGGCGCTGATGCCTTTGGGCTATCCTGCAGAGGAACCACTTCCTAGACCCAGAAAGGAGATTGGAGATATCATGGCCTGGGAGCACTGGTAAAAGAGAAGCCAGGAAAGAAAAAAGGAAAAACTAAAAACTGAAAAATGAAAATAAAAAAATAAAAATCAGACGGGACCTAACCACTGCTCAGCAGATGATCCAGCTTCTCGAGACAGCTCCATGTCAGAATTAACTGAGCGAGACCTATGGCATTGACATATTCCTCTCGCCGGTCGCTGATGACTGCATAGCTGCCAAGAGAGCTGCATAGCTTCGTCTCCAGATCGGCTATCATCGACTGATGAACCTCGCCGTCCACAGTCATGATGCCCACCTTTTTCCCATAGTAATCGTCCCTTTGAAAGCCTATGGAGAATTCGTGCTCTGAATTCCTGAGAATCTTGCTCAGATCGATGGTCAGGTCCACCTGAGATACCGGCTGCTCCATCATCTGCTGAATGAGCCTCACTGAATACCAGTCTGGCTTCGGACCGCTCTCAGGCAGAGGCGGATGAAAGTGAGTGTCCTGAATCTTGACGACCATCTCGGCATAGATCTTCTGGATGTCTATAAAGAGCTTGTAATCGGGCTCACGCTGCAAAATCTCGGCCATGACCTGCTCCGGCTGATAGCCGCGATCGCCCACATCGCGGCGCACCTTCCATAGCCTCTTTACCGACCTTGAGGGATCGACGAATATCTTGAAGTCTATGGCCTGGCGCAGGCGCTGCGTGTAAAAAGGATGCAGGCCCTCCACAATTACCACTGGAGCCGGGCCGAAGGGAACAGTGCCGGATATCGCGCCAATGCTGTGGTCATAAACAGGCTTATCGATTCTCTCCCCGCGCCGCAGGGCCTCCAGGTGGTCAGCGAGGAGATCGAGATGATTGGCGTCAGGATGCAGAGGCGTTATGTTTCTCTCCTTTCTCTGCTTTCTGTCCAGGCTGTGATAGTCGTCCATGGAGAAGGAGCAGACCATATCCTCTCCCAGTATTCTCCTGATGCCCTTGGAGATGGTGGTCTTTCCTGATCCGCTGTCCCCGGCGATTCCAAAAACGAATACCCTGCCGGACTTTTTGATCCTGTCCATGATCGATTTCATTTTTCTCTCCAAATGCAAATTATCCATAAGGGAGATTAAGCTATCTCAACCAGACGGCTGCAGACTGAGGCAGATCAATAGATTGGTTTTTCAAAATGAGATGCAGGGCCGCCAGAGCTGGATTTATTTGTTTCGCTCTTTGTTCCGCGGTTAATTCTGCTATTTATTCTGCTTTTCAGCCACCAGATCCTTGAATTCGCGGGTGCGATCTATCTCCTCCAGCTCGCGCCTCTCAATTAGCGCAGTCTCCTCGATGCACTCGATCTTTGTCTCTCCGTCCACGATCACAACAGACTTGGTCCTGGCAACTGAAGAGAGGCTGCTCATGAGCCTGGCCCTCTTGAGCATGCTCGCTGAGAATTTGCTGACCCCGGTCAGCACAACCATATCCTCGGTTCTTGTTATGGCATTGAATGGCGCCTGAGCTGTGGGTACTACCTCAAAGCCGATGTCAAGCAGCAATCGCAGGATGTCGTCGTCGGTCACAGCTTGCTTTTCGTCCACAGACGGTCCGCTGTGGAATGGGTCCACCGGGACGATCAGCTCCTGCTGAAAGAACTCCTCGAGCTTGAGGGCCACATCCACCGATGTGTCCATGTCCTCGACCTCATACTTGCTGATGGTCCTTCTGGACACTCCCAGATCCGAGGCGAGAGAACCGAGAGATATGCCTCGCTCAAGGCGCATCTGCCTCATCCTGGTGCCATCGATTCTCACATAAAGGCCGCCATGCGCGGCATAAACCAGCGGCAGGACATCGTCAATCAGACAATCTGCAAGAGTAGGAAGGCTGAGCGTGGGAATGCCATAGCGAAAGTAGACAGCCCCTCTTTCCAGATACTGGTCTCGCGTCTTTTCTCCAACCAGCAATGGGCTCGCGAAGAGATGCTTTGCCAGGCGGCGCACCTCAGTTGCCGTCTGCTCATTGAGGCCATCGATATTGGTCAGAATCTTGAGGAGCAGGAATAAATTCCCCTTTCGAGCAGCCAGGTCGAAGCTTCTCGGACGGAGATAGCAGCGATCCGATGTAGAAAATCCGGCCTGCATCAGAACCTCCTCCACACGTCCGGCGAGAAGTTCTTTATCCATCGTTATATATCTCAGTCTGACCGCTATTTAAGGTTGACCATGTTCATTGGAATTGATGATACCGATTCGGAGAGGGGGCTATGCACCACATACCTCGCGGCAGTGCTGATGGAGAGACTGAGACCGTTAGGCGAATTGAACGGCCTGCCAAAGCTGATCAGGCTAAATCCCTGCGCCCGATTCAAGACACGTGGCAATGCAGCTCTCGCCTTTGAGCTGAAGAGCTGCCGCACCGAAGAAGTGCGTGAGACTGCTT
>DAONDW010000062.1:0-4309 GCA_035402785.1 Methanothrix sp.
GAACTGATACTGAACTGGATCATCATCAGCATCCATGATCTCCGCAGTCCAGGTGATGGTCGAGCCCGTCTCCTGTGGGCTCATTTTATCCGAATTGAAATTGATTATTGATGGTATCTGGTTTGGAGACAATCCGGTGAATGCTACGCTCTTCTGGTCGTCAAATCCATCTTTATCTGCATGCTTTCCGTCTCGGACCCAAACCTCTACCTGGCTCTCGCCCTCGGCGACAGTCCAGGACCACTGATTGCGGGTCTGCCAATCGGTTGTGGGAAGTCCATCCAGGAAGAATCTGAACAATACCGGATCGCCATCGGGATCGCTGGCAGTCGCAGTCCATGTCACCAGGCTGCCCTTGTCCTGCGGGCTCGACTTATCCGGTACAAGCTGGATGATGGATGGCTTTTCATTGGGCCTGGTTAATTTGAAGGAGGCACTCTTGCTGGAGTCGCCTTCTGAATTGTGATTGTTGTCTCGAACCTGTGCAGTAATGCTGTGATCTCCGGCCTCACTTGTGGAGCTGTCCCAGACCCATTGCGGCTGATACTGCCAGTCAGTCATCTGCTGATCGTCGAGAAGGAACCTGAACTGAAGTCTGTCACCGTCCTGGTCGCTTGCTTCAGCGGTCCAGGTCACAGATGTCCCGATTTCCTGGGGACTGGCCGGAGAAGCAGTGAGTCCGGTCATGACCGGTGCCTGATTGGCAGGCGCAGTTGGCTCAGGAGAAACTACAGGCTCCTGCGATGCAGGCTGCTGCTCGGATGGCTGCTGCTCTGCAGTCAGCTCAGTTGCCGCAGGCGGGAGGTTTTGCTCCTGAACAGGAAATCCGGACCCGGCAAAAGTCAATGCGTTATTGGATTCGCGACCTGAATCTGCTGCAGGCTGCTCCTCTGAGCTTGAAAGCACCTGTGGTCTTGTCAATGTAAAAGAAGATGTCTTTTCAGATGGAGTGAATTCAGAGCTTGCATGTGATTCATCTCTTACCTGAACCTTTATCTGATATTTTCCGGGGGTTTCAGAAGCTGTATCCCATTCCCAGGTATCTTGAGGAGACCATGAGGCCATGGTCTTCCATTCTCCGCCTGTCGATGGTCCCTTTAGCTGGAACTGGAAGGACATGAGATCGCCCTCCGGATCATCAGCTCTCGCAGTCCATTTTACTATGCCTCCAGCTTCCTGCGGGCTGGCTGGATCGCCATCAAGCGCCGTGACCTCCGGAGGCTGGTTGGGGTTCGTTGCGCCTGCATCAGCCGCTGAGCTGCTCTGCGATCCTTGAATGGAATTGTCCACCGGGGGCATCCCCTCCTGTGCAGAGCCTTCAGCCTGCGGCTCGAACTGTGCGAAAGCCGAGAGGGCTAAGAGCACTCCGGCAATCATCACTGCAAAAAAGACGGCAAATGCGTCTTTTTTCCTGTGTGATAAATATTTGCTCAATTTATTTTCATGCTTTCCATTAGATTTTAGCATATCCTCACTCTCCATATCTCACTATCCACTCCCACATGATGCTTTTTCCGATAAAATACAGGGCCTTTGCCATTTATGAATCTGCCTTTCACATTGACTGCCTATAGGAGCCCCACAAGCACCTTCGCATTCATGTGAATTCTCTGTAAATGAAATTCGGGATTCTCTAGCCCAGTCAGATCTGCTGGAGGGAGAGATGCGTCACGAGAGATGCGTCACATTCGACCATCTACCATCAGCTCCCCACAGCCGCATTGAATTTGCTCAGGCAAATGGATGTCTGCTAGAGTCCTTCTTCGCAAGTATCTCAGACGCCTGGGGCTTTCTGGACACTGCGCGCTCTATGGCCAGCTTTGTAGCCTGATAGTTGTAATCGTAGATTCGCTTCTTATCCTTTGCATCCCACTCTATGAACACAGAAACGATGATCATCAGATCCTCAGCCAGTGCCTGTGGAATCGTCCCCTCGGCCACGCAGTCCATCACGGCTTTTGCTACTGCAGCCTGAGCTGGCCCGAATATGAGCACAGCCTGTCCGGCACCCTTGATTGTGACCTTGTTCACCATCAGCGCGGCTGGCTTGGTTGGCAGATTTGGCTCCAGGACCGCCAGCAATGGGGTATGTCCGCTGGATGGGGAGGCCAGGGCATTGATGAAGGCCTGCTCAACTGAGCTACCCTTTGGCCCAATGGCGAGATCGATATGGGCGATCTCAGGTCCCTCACCCACCAGTGCCTCTCCGATCAGTACGCTGTCAAAAGGTTGCATCATGCTTCAAACCTTAGATCATTTTTCATATAAATTTGTACTCTAAGATGGCGAATATATCCTATAAATAGTATTATATTGTAAATATATTTATATGCGAACTGGTCATTAAATAAAATCAATCAAATAAAACTTTATCGAATCGATGCGATCTTCATCTGCTCCTTCCGCCAAAAAATATATCATCATAATGCGCTGCAAGATGAGACAATGCGAATACTTGTAGTAAACAATTATGGGCAGTTCAATCACCTCATCAGGCGCGCCATTCGAGATAGGGTGGACACAGACCTCATCTCCAATGAGACGCCGCCTGAGAAGATCGATGCTGATGGCCTCATCCTGGGAGGCGGGCCAACGCTCGATCGGGCAGGACGCGGTGCAGACTATCTGCGGGATCTGGATATGCCGATTCTGGGAATTTGCCTGGGCATGCAGCTCATGGGAGTCGTCTTTGGCGGAAAGGTGATTCCAGGAAATATCGGCGGCTATGCAGAGGTGGAGGTGGAGGTTCTCAAAGAGGATGACATTTTGAAGGGCCTGCCTGCCAGGTTCACGACATGGGCCTCGCATATGGATCAGGTCTCAGTGCTCCCAGAGGGCTTTGAGGTTTTGGCGCGCTCCAGCGTCTGCGAGATCGAGGCCATGAAACACATCAATAGGCCGCTTTATGGAGTGCAATGGCACCCAGAGGTGGTTCATACTGAGCATGGCTCGGAACTCCTCGACAATTTTATTTCTCTGTGCAAAAGATGAAAAAACAGATCAGGCGATTGAGATCGAACGGATGATACCGAGCGGATGGAACCGAATGGATAGAACCGGGCAGATGAAATCGAACGGATGAGATTTGTGTGGATGAGGCCCTGAGAGCCACGAGGATCACCAGGCTAAAACGAGATCTCGCGCAGGCAAAAGGGCTCTCTGCTGCCCGCCTGGCTTCTGAGATAATCGAGATCGGATTTGTCTGCCTGCGCTGCGGAGATTGCTGCCAGGGCACGGACAACAGCGTTCTGGCTTTTCCGAGGGAGATCAGGCGCATAGAAGAGGCCACAGGGCTATCGTGGCTGCAGATAGCAGGGCCTCCGGAAGAGGGCGAATTCGACAGCAATGGCTGCTTTCACACCCTTGAATGGCGACTTTTAAAGGATGAACAATCCTGCCGGTTTTACCGGGAGGGCTGCTGCAAAGTCTATCAGGTCAGGCCGGGTCTATGTCGCACATATCCCTTCTATCTCGATTGCAGCAGGCTGTTCCATTCGGAGTGCCGGGGCCTTGGAGGCAGAATCGAGCCCGAAAAGGCAAAAAAAATTGCAGAATACCTCATTTTGCGCCATATCACCGAGATTGAGGAGGCCATATCCCTCCTTGAGAGATACAGGGACTTTGAGCGTGGAGATCCGGAAGAAGGACACGAAAAGGACTGCATAATAGTCCACGACAGCGAAGGCGAGCACATAATCCGCAAAGGTGCGAATTGCTCGGGCAGAAATGAATTCGGCCAATGAGATTGGATTAAGATAGTATGCAGATAATATGCTACAATCATAGAAAGATTTAATATGAAATGAGATAAGCTGACTCATCAATATGGAGGTCCCGCACCTATTTCATTCGGCGGGATTGCTTCTGGTGAGGCACTATGAAAGACAAATATCTTGCTCTTCTGGCGATGATTTTCGCTTGCGTTATTCTGACGTCTCTTGCGCTTTCAACCGAATCCGCAAAGACGCTGAAAGTTGCATCGATGTGGGATATACCAGATCTTGACCCGATACAGAGAGGAGACGCCTGGGCTGAGAAATCACTTGTCACCGAGACTCTGGTATCTTCAAACCAGAATTTTGAGATCCTGCCCCAGCTTGCAGTTTCCTGGAATCGAATCGATGACCAGACATGGGAGATCAGGCTGCGGGATGACGTCAAGTTTCATGATGGAAGCATGATGACGGCGGATGATGTCAAATTCACCCTTGAGAGAGGCATAGAAGCTGATGCGACGATTGCCAGGCTCATCGATCTCGATCACATCGAGGTTGTGGATGCTACCACATTGAAAATCCACACGAAAAAT
>DAONDW010000062.1:4409-8304 GCA_035402785.1 Methanothrix sp.
ATTGAGAATGGAGATGTCGATTTTACAGTGGACATACCTTACAGCGAGGTGGACAGGATCAACTCCATCAGCGGATTGAGCGCAGAGAAATACAAGACATCATATCTCTATCGCCTTGACCTGAACATAAACCACGAGCCACTGAACAATATCGATTTCAGGCATGCTCTGAGCTATGGAATTGACAGAGATCAGATCGTCGAATATGTGCTGTTCGGAGTCGGCTCCAACGATAGCGTCCCATTCGACTCATCCATGCCATGGGCCAACAACAGCGTAAAGCATTACGATTACGATGAAAAGACTGCAAGAGAGCTTCTGCAGAAATCCGGCTGGACTGATTCCGATGGAGATGGAATGCTGGACAGGGACGGAAAGCCTCTGGAGCTGTCTCTTCTGACCTATGCTACCAGACCCGGGCTTGTGCCTGTCTCTGAGGCGATTGCAGGCGACTTCAAGAAGCTTGGCATCAAGGTGAACCTGGAGGTGCTGGAGTGGGGTGCCATTGAGAGCAGGCGCAAAGACGGGGACTGGGACATGGTGCTGTTTGCAACCAACTGCGCTTTGATCCCTGACCCATATTACTATCTGCAAAGAAGCTATGGCACAGGAGGCACATACAACTATGTCAGCTATTCCAACCCGACTGTTGATGATCTTCTCGCAGAGTCGATGAGTGCATCAGATGTTCAGGCCAGGTACGACATCCTCAAGGATGTTCAGTCGATAACTCAGGATGAGGCCATGAATATAATCGTGGCTCATTATGGCATGGTTGTGGCCAGGAAAGACGGAGTCACTGGATTTGTATTTGACCCTGCAGCACATGACTACATCCTAAACAGCGAAATGGACATCTCAGGGTAAAACTGCAAGGATTTCAGCCCATATTCTCCGGCTGAAAAGCTCGATAGAGGCAAATCTGCTGTGGCGGACACCTGCCGCAGTGCTTTTTTTCCAAAGATGTCCGGGAACTGCAAAACACTGCTGAAAGCCCGACATGTTTTATCACATAACTTTTTGCGATAACTTAATAACTTATGATCACTAAATAGATATTAGTAATACACAGTGGCCTCTGATCCGGCTGGTCGGGCCGATAAAGCCCGTCCAGCAAAAATAGCAGGGGTTGGGCCGCGCTCAATACGGAAATATGGAGAATTTTAAAAAGGTGAAGATGATGAACCATCCCAATCGTGCATTTTCATTCCAGGAGATAGATAGCGAAGATGACCTGGTGGACGCCATGTTCAACCACAAATGGCCTCTATGCTACAGCTTCTATCACGGAAAGCTGCTGTACCTGAACGACGGCGAGAGCGAGGATCTGCCTGAATATGCAGTTGTAACCATAGACAGGACAAAAGGGCGCTTTGGCGTTTCTGGTCGCGAGGTGGCAAGGATCAGGCCCGCGAGCATGAACGCAACTGATGTTCCCCGGCTCATCCAGAAGCTGAGTTCCGGATGCATTTCTGGAGAGAGTCCCGTGGATCTCGTGGCCGAGCCCAAATGGCATCATCGATGCCAGCTTTGCGGACTGGACGAAGACATGGAAAAAAATTCAAAGCCTGACCAGTAGCTGATCGCCCACAATCCGAGACGCTGGCCCAAAAAGAGACGGAAATCAAGCGCAAAAAAGACAGGGAAAAAAGCCTTACAGAAAAAGGGGCTTTGGAAGAGAAACTCGAAAAAATAGCTGAAAAAAGAGCCAGGGAAAAATTTATCCTGGGCTCTTTTGCCTTAGCTTTTTTAGCCTTAGAACATTCCTGGTGGCATTCCACCCATACCGCCCATCATGCCTGGAGGCATGCCGCCCATGCATCCACCCATGCCGCCCATTCCACCCATGCCTGGTGGCATTCCGCCGGGCCCGCGCTCTGGAGGCTTCTTTGTGGATGACAGAACATCATCGATTCTCAGGATGAGGCAGGCTGCATCGGTGGCCGAGAGCAGTGCCTGAATCTTTACTCGCAGCGGCTCGACAACGCCTGCCAGGAGCATGTCCTTGACCTCTCCTGTGTAGGCATCAAGCCCGGCATTCCTGTTCTTTTCATGCCAGTTCTTCAGCTCCACAGCCTTATCGATTGCATCAAATCCGGCATTTTCGGCCAGGGTCTTGGGAATGATCTCCAGCGCCTCGGCGAACTTCGTCACCGCAAGCTGCTCTCTGCCCTTGAGGGTTGCTGCATACTCTCGCAGCCGCAGGGCCAGCTCGATCTCAGGTGCTCCGCCGCCAGCCACGAGCTTTCCGTCTTCCACCACATCTGCCACAGCATGAAGGGCATCATCGAGAGCCCTCTCCAGGCCGTTTAAGACCTGCTGAGTGCCGCCTCGCAGAAGAAGTGTGGCAGAATGGTTTTTGGTGCCTGTGACAAAGGTCATGATTCCGTTTCCAACCCGCCTTTCTTCGACTACTGCTGCCGTTCCCAGGTCTTCCGGCGTCAGCTCATCAAGACCGGTGACAATGGTTGCTCCTGTGGCCTTTGACAGACGATCCATATCCTTCTTGATGACGCGCCTCAGAGCCAGAACTCCGGCGTTGGCAAGGTGATGCTGGGCCAGGTCGTCGATTCCCTTCTGGCAGAAGACGACGGTTGCGCCGCTCGCAATGACCTTGTCCGCTGCCTCTTTCACCCTCGCCTTCTCATGATCCATGAATTGCTGGAACTGAGTTGAGGTGGTGATCTGCAACTCGGTCTTGGTCTCTGTGTCCTTGGACTCGATTGGCGTTGAGAGAAGAGCTATCTTTGCGTTTTCCACCTTTCTCGGCATGTTCTGGTGGACGATCTCCTTGTCAATGACAACGCCCTCGATTATGCTGGAATCAAGTGTGCTCTCTCCGACCTTCTTTTCCACATTGACCCGGTCCATGTCGAACTTCTTCTTGCCGTCGTAGGTCTCGAGGGCATTGAGCACCAGCTCCACTGCAAACTGAGACATCTTGTTGTCGGGCGACTCTGCAAGCTTGCCTGTCATGGCAGTCTTTGCGATTTTCTCAAGAAGAGCGCGATCATTTTCAGAGGCTTCGACTGCCATATTCTTTACGATCTCTATGGCCTTTTCAGAGGCCAGACGGTATCCCTGCACGATCATTGTTGGATGGACCTTCTGATCCAGGAGAACCTCTGCCTTCTTGAGCAGCTCGCCTGCCAGGACGGCCACGGTTGTGGTTCCATCGCCGACCTCCTTGTCCTGGGTCTTGGCTGCCTCGATCAGCATCTTGGCAGCCGGGTGCTGCACATCCATCTCCTTTAAAATAGTCACACCGTCGTTGGTGATGGTCACGTCTCCTATGGAGTCCACCATCAACTTGTCCATGCCCTTGGGGCCCATGGTGCTTCTCACAGCATTGGCCACGGCGCGGGCAGCCATGATGTTATTCGAGATGGCATCTTTTCCCGACTCTCTGCGGGTATCCCTTAAAATGATAATTGGCGTTCCGCTCATTCCTGCCATTTGATAATCCTCCAGTAATCATCTATTTTGCGAGCTATCCTGCTTATTCTCAGGTTCACAGTATTTGATCTTCTATAAAAGAGTTTCCCACGGATTTTTTTCTGGTGTGGTGTCCTAAAAGCCTGTCGCTTATATACTCATGCATTCGATATGATATGAGCAAAGGCAGAAGAAACAAAGATTTCAATCTGAATCTGCGGACGTGTCTTTATGGTCACAGCTTGCGGATTTCGTGCATTCGTGTAATACAGCAAGGACTCCAAGAGACATTCGGGACTCCACGCTACGATCTTCTGATCACATACATATATGCATCGCAAAATATGCAATTTTAAATATGCAACCTTAAGTATGTAGCGTCAGACAAATATTAGGTCGGGTTCAGAGAACCATCGACCCCGTCAACATATCCCTGCACAACAGAATTCTAAATCTTGTG
>DAONDW010000063.1:0-8299 GCA_035402785.1 Methanothrix sp.
CCACGCCATCTTCTCCGTACTGGAACTGGACGATCATGCCCCTCGTCTCCTTGACAGTTCCATCGTATTTGACCTCCAGGTCCTGCAGAGCATTGACCAGCCTGCGCTGCAGGTATCCGCTCTGGGATGTCCTGATGGCTGTGTCCACCAGACCTTCGCGACCACCAATTGCGTGGAAGAAGAACTCAGTGGGGTTCAGGCCGTCTTTGTAGCTGGACTGCACGAAGCCGTGCGCCTCTGCACCAAGGTCGCCTGTCCTGAAATGAGGCAGCGTCCGGCCAGCATAACCTCTCATGATGCGCTCGCCTCGCACTGATTGCTGACCCACACAGGCTGCCATCTGGGTGAGGTTCAGCATGCTGCCACGCGCTCCGCTAACTGCCATCACCACTCCTGAGTTGTCCAGGCCAAGATGGCGTCCGGCGATCTTGCCTGCCGTATCCCTGGCCTTGCCGAGCGTCTGCATGATCCTCATCTCCAATGTTTCATCGAGAGTGCGACCGGGGAGCGGTTCAAGCTCTCCTGCTCTGTAAGCCTCGATGAGCTGCTGGCTCTTCTCGCGAGCTGTTCTTGTGGTCTCCTCAATCTGGTCCACAGCCGCCTTGGGAATATCCTCGTCATCTATGCCAAATGAGAAGCCTGCATGCATGATTCCGCGCAGAGCCAGGCGGGTCATGCGATCCAGGAACTCGCTCGCAACCGAGGAGCTGTACTCCTTTATTATTCTGTCTGTTATCTTGCCCTTGAATGCACCCACTGCCTCGGCATCTATGGTGCCCTTGATGAGCTTTCCGTCTTCGATTACGACATAAGCATCGTTTTCGCAGTCCGTTCCCTTGCAGACATCGCAGTTATAGCAGAAGTCAGCCTTGAATGAGAGATTCAGGCCGCGGGGCAGTATGAGGCTGAATACCTGCTTTCCAGTCCAGTAGGGCTTGCCGTCTATCTCTCCCTCGGGATCGGGCAGCTTCGGTATATCGAACTTCTTTAATAGCTCCATTACGCCGCGCCTGTCGATGGGCTTTCTGCCATGAGTTAACAGAAATGAACCTGTGACGTAATCATGTATGCCGCCGATGATGGGGCCGCCAAACCTCGGTGAGAGAATGTTCTCCTGAACCCTCATGAGAATCTCGGCTTCTGCACGCGCCTCTTCAGTCTGAGGCACATGCATGTTCATCTCATCGCCATCGAAATCGGCGTTGTATGGAGGGCAGACTGCCGGATTGAGCCTGAAGGTCTTGTAGGGCATGACCTTCACCCTGTGGGACATGATGGACATCCTGTGCAGAGAGGGCTGACGGTTGAAAAGCACAATATCTCCGTCGGCAAGCTGCCTGTCAATCCTCCAGCCGACATCTATCTGTTCTGCAACCTCTTCGCAGTTCTTGTCTGTGACCTTCACCCTTCTCTGATCCGGACGGGTGACATAGTTCACGCCGGGATGCCGATCAGGCCCGCGCCGCACAAATGTCTTGACGATCTCCTTGTTTCTTGCATTGGCGATCATGGGCACCGAAAGCTCCATTGCTATGTCTTTCGGCACACCGACCTCTCCGATTGACAGATTTGGGTCTGGGGATATGACAGTCCTGGCGCTGAAGTTGACGCGCTTGCCTGACAGAGATCCTCGGAAGCGTCCCTCTTTGCCCTTAAGCCTCTGAGAGAGGGTCTTGAGAGGCCTGCCACTCCTGTGACGGGCCGGAGGCACGCCTGATACAGTGTTATCCAGGAATGTGGTCACATGATACTGAAGCAGCTCCCACAGATCCTCGATGATGAGCTGAGGTGCACCTGCCTCGCGGTTCTCCTGGAAGCGCTGGTTGATTCGGATGATGTCTACAAGCTTATGTGTGAGGTCGTCTTCGCTTCTCTGGCCGGATTCAAGTGTGATGGATGGGCGCATGGTGACAGGAGGAACCGGCAGCACAGTCAGAATCATCCATTCCGGCCTGGCTGTGGCAGGGTTCATTCCCATGACTGCGATATCCTCATCCGGGATCTTCTCAAACCTGTCGCGAATGTCTGACGCCGTTAGCTTGTGCCCCTCCTCGATATAGGAAAGAGGCCTCTCGAACTTGATCTCCTGCTGGGGTGCTCCGCAGTAGGGACAGGTCTTGTTCTTTCTCGCCTCGGCAAAGACCTTGTTCACTGTGTCGTCAGTCATCTGCCCGAGCCTCTCAAGCGTCTGGATCTGCTCAAGATACATATTCTTCTCATTATCCTTGAGCATGAGCCTTGAGCAATCCCTGCAGATGGCCCTCAGAACCTTTCGAATAAGCTTGGCGAAGCCCACATGGATCACAGGCGCAATCAGGTCGATATGACCGAAGTGCCCAGGGCACTCGCCCGGCCTGCCTCCGCAGGAGCGGCAGCGAAGCCCTGGATCTATGACACCAAGCCTTGGATCCATGAGACCCATTTCAATGGGAAAACCGTCGTCGTCGTAAGTATCAGCGGTGATGATCTTGACCACGCTCATCTTCCGAAACTCCTGGGGAGAGATCAGACCGAAGCGGATCTTGCCAATTCTCTTGGGAACAGTCATATTTCCACCTAAACCGCGTCCTCCAGGATCAGTCGCGGCGCTACACCTAATGATTTGATCTCGTCGAGCAGGAGCTTGAAGGCATAGCTCATTTCCACTGGATAGATCTCTGTATCGGCACCGCATGTCGGACAGAAATCAGCATTTCTGCGCCTGTCATGGATTGCGATCATGCCGCAGTGGCTGCAAACAAGCTCAATGACCTTGTCTGACTCATCCACCAGGCGCTCCTTGAGTGCAAGGGCAGCTCCATGGGCGATGAGCACATCTCTCTCCATCTCACCGAACCTCAGACCACCCTCACGAGCCCTTCCTTCAGTTGGCTGGCGGGTTAAGACCTGCACAGGTCCGCGGGACCGGGCATGCATCTTGCTTGTGACCATGTGATAGAGCTTCTGGTAGAGGATCACGCCCACGAAGACATCGGCCATGACCTGCTCGCCTGTTGCACCATTGTAGAGTATCTCGCGGCCTGTATGTGAAAAGCCGAATTTGGTGAGTGCGCCCCTCAGATCGGGCTCGTTTTCGCCCAAAAATGCCGTTGCATCCACGAACCGGCCCTCGAGAGCACCTACCTTTCCACCGATCATCTCCAAAACGTGGCCGACGGTCATACGGGATGGAATCGCATGCGGATTTAGAAGCAGATCCGGCACCACGCCAGATTCTGTGAAAGGCATATCCTCCTGAGGGACAATCAGGCCCACCACGCCCTTCTGGCCATGTCGCGAGGCGAACTTGTCGCCCAATTCAGGTATGCGCTGGTCGCGGGTCTTGACCTTCGCCAGGCGGTTTCCGTTGGACGACTCGGTGAGTATGACCATGTCCACCACGCCCTTTTCATTTGAACGCATGGTGACCGAGGTCTCGCGCCTCTGCTGTGGCGTGAGCCCAAACTCAGATGGCTCCTCCAGGAACCTTGGCGGGCTGGTCTTGCCTATCAAGACATCATTCGGACCCACATATGCATTGGGATTGACAAGCCCATCCGAGTCGAGCTGATCATAGGCCTCGCTGCCGCGAGCGCCGCGCACCTCCACATCAGGAATCTCGAATTTGTCCTCCTGGCCGCCAGGGTATTTTCTCTCCTCTGCTTCTGACACGCGGAAGAAGTGGCTTCGGGCGAGCCCCCTCTGGATTGAGCCGCGATTCATGACGAGGGCATCTTCAATGTTGTATCCCTCGTAGGCGAGGACTGCCACAACGAAGTTCTGGCCGGCAGGCCTCTCCTCAAAGCCTATGGCACCTGATGTCTTGGTCCGCACGATGCCTCTTTGAGGGCTATTGAGATAATGGCCGCGCGTATCTGGCCGCAGCCTCATGTTGGCTGTGGACATTCCAAGGCACTGCTTGACCATTCCTGCGCCCATTGTGTTCCTCGGGCTGGCGTTGTGCTCTGGATATGGAACAAGGCCCGCTGCAATGCCCAAAATCAAAGACGGGTCCAGCTCCAGATGAGTGTGATCTGGCGTGATATCCTCTTCCCAGATGGCGATCAGAGTGTTCTCCTCTTCCTCGGCATCGAGATACTCCACAAGGCCTGAAGAGACCAGATCTGAAAAAGCCATCTCACCGCTCCTGACTCTGGCCACATAATCCTCGGTGACGAGCGCTTTGCCGTTTTCCACCACTATGAGTGGCCTTCTGGCACGCCCTGAGTCGGTGTTCATGAAGATCTCATTGGTGTCCTCAAAATAGGCCACATTCATCTGGCTGCTGATGCTGCCGGAGCGTCTCAGGCGGCGCAGATTCGCGACCAACGTCTTCGGATCCTCATGGTGCCCTACGATCTCGCCGTTAACATAAACCCTTGCTCCTGAAATCATGGCCTCATCCAACATTACCACCTACTGCAATCACGCCTAAATCGAATAAGATCTTCTTGATATTTGTAGAATCGTCTGCGCCTTTGGACAGCTCGACGCCCTGGGCAAAATTCTTTACCAGTCCGCAGTTTGGACCCTCAGGAGTCTCGCTTGGACAGATGCGTCCCCACTGCGTTGCATGGAGATCTCTGGCCTCGAAGTGGGGCTGAGATCGCGAGAGCGGTGAGATTACACGACGCAGATGGGATAGCGTTGCCATGTAGTCTGTGCGGTCCAGGAGCTGAGAGACACCGGTCCTTCCTCCAACCCAGTTGCCCGTGGCAAGAGGATGAATCATTCTCTCAGTGAGCACATCAGCGCGCACAATCGTGACCACGTTGAGGTCCCTGTTTCTCATGCTTGCCCTTTCAAGCTGGTATTTTATGTCGCGCGTCAGACGGTTGAAGGCAACGCGGAATAAATCCTCCATGAGATCCCCAGAGAGCTTCAGCCTCTTATTGGAGTAGTGGTCCTTGTCGTCCTCTCCGCGACGGGCTAAAGCCAGCTCGAAGCAGGCCTCGGCCATGCGCGACAGGAATAGTGCTTTTGCATAGCGATCCTTTTCATCCACGCCGATATGTGGCAGAAGGTAGCGATCCAGGACATAGGTGGCCCTCTTTTTCTGGTATTCCTTAGCCTGGCCGGCTGCCACCCTTGAGCCGATCTTCTCAAGAGCTTCATCCATTGTGGAGACCTCGGCCTCCTCAAGGTTTTCAAGCATGAACTTTATGATTTCAGGGTTGTCAGATACGCTTTTCACAATATCCATATCTGTTTCCATGCCAAGTGACCGGAGAAGCGTCACGAAGTTGAGCCGTCCTGAGACAGATGGGAATGAGACCTCGAGAATGGAGCGGCGGCCCCGTTCCACAATGACCAGAGAGCGGTATCCCTGCCTCTGGCTGAAGACCTTGGCAACCTCGATGTTCTCATCGTAGCGCTGGTTGTACTCCACCAGGATCTTATTTGGTGCCAGATCCTCGAGCGTCATGATCACCCGTTCCGAGCCATTGACCACGAAGTAGCCGCCGGGGTCCGAAGGATCTTCGCCGAAGGCGATCATCTCGTCAGAGGTGAGGCCGCTGAGGTTGCAGATCTTGGAATTGAGCATGATAGGCAATGTGCCGATGTCTGCCTCCACCAGATCCTTCTCGGTCTCGCCCTCGACAATGGTCATCTCGAGCTTGATTGGCGAAGCATATGTCAAATTGCGCAGCCTTGCATCATTGGGATAGAGCTTCTCGATGGACCCGTCCGCCTCGCGCACCATGGGCTTTTCCACGCGGATCTTGCCGAGCTTGACATGGGTATTCTCTACGTTGGTCTCGATGATGCCTACCTCATCAATGACCTTCTGCAGGCCCTTATCAATGAAATCATTGAATGAGTTTATATGATGGTGCACCAGTTTGTCCCTGGTAAAATAAGCGCTGTAAAGAACATTTCTATCGAGCAAAAGACCACCTTTAATCGATTACCAGCCGGTAAAAGATCGATTGTTTGGCTGTAGTACTTTTTCGAATTATTTTGATTACGTCGCCGACCTTCGCCCCAATCTCTTTGGCTGCAGGGTCGGTAATGTGGATTTTTGGCAATTTCGGGGCCGTGATGCCAAAGCTCTGCAGCACCTCGGCACATTCTTCCGGAGTGAGCAGCACATGTTCCGGAACCATTTCATGGTCGTTTACGGCAAATTTAGTCACTCGAACCACCTTTTGGGAGAGGGAGCAGCAAACAGGCTCAAGGAAACTCCAAACGGGCTCGGGGGGATTTGAACCCTCGACCACCTGGTATCTTCATCCAAAAACTTAAAAGCCAGACGCTCTGCCTAACTGAGCTACGAGCCCCCGTTGCCTGGCATGCCTCAAGCCATTTATGTTGCACGCATTTGGGAATAAAAGCATCCCACATAAAAGCTTTTTCCCTGGTGGGACTTAGACAAGTCCCACTAGGCGAGCTATCTCCGAGCCAACCTCAGAGGTGGTCGAGCTTCCTCCCAGGTCATACGTCTTGATCCTGCCTTCAAATAGGTTTTGCTCAATGGCAGTCACGATGTCTGCAGCAGCCTGTCTCTGGCCGAGATGCTCAAGCAACAGCGCTCCTGCCCAGATTGTGGCTACGGGGTTTACCTTGTTCTGACCCCTGTACTTGGGAGCTGAGCCGTGGATGGGCTCGAACATGCTTGTGCCCTCGGGATTGAGGTTCGCGCCGGGTGCGAGGCCAAGGCCGCCCTGAATCATGGCTCCGAGGTCGGTGATGATGTCTCCGAACATGTTGGGCGCGACCACGACATCGAACCACTCAGGATTCTTGACAAACCACATGGTTATGGCGTCCACGAAATTGAAGTCGTGCTTGACCTGCGGATAATCGGCTGCCACCTCCAGGAACACCTCGCGCCAGAAGCCATAGATGTCGCTCAAGACATTGGCCTTGTCCACAGACGAAACCTGCTGGCGACGACGGGATGCGAGGTCAAATGCGTATTTTATGACGCGCCTGCAGCCCTCGCGACTCACCTCGCCGATCTGGTAGCCAATCTCCTCGCTATCTGACTCGATGTCCAGGCCGAACTTGATGTTGTAGAGGTTCCTTTTGATCTCGAAATCCGCATGGCTTTTGCCCTTCTTCGCGCGGCTGCCTATGCCAATGTAGAAGTCCTCGGTGTTCTCGCGAACGACCACGAAATCTATGTCCTTTGGCGTCTTGTCCTTGAGAGGAGTCCAGACGCCTTCCAGGAGCTTGACGGGGCGCAGGTTGACATATTGATCCATATAGAATCGCATGGTCAAAAGGACGCCCTTTTCCAATACTCCGGGCTTCACGCGCGGGTCGCCGATGGCTCCGAGGAAGATGGCGCGATAGCGCGATAGATCCTTGAGGGTCTCCTCGCTCACAAGCTCTCCGGTCTTGAGGTAGTGCTCAGCGCCGAGGGAGTACTCGATCCAGTCAAGGGAAAAGTTGTGTTTGTCTGCTGCCGCCTCCAGGACCTTCTTGCCTTCTGCTATGATCTCAGGGCCTATGCCGTCGCCTGCAATAACTGGTACTTTATAGTTCATGCTGTCACCTTTGCCACCTGGCGCCTGGTATATTCTACAAGCCCTCCAGCATCAACGATCTCTCTCAGAAATACTGGAAGAGGCGTGGTCTTGTAGGACTCGTTGCTGGATTTATTGTAGATTATTCCGCCTGCCATATCGATCTCTATATCGGCGCCATCGGCTATTTTGTCCACCTCAGAGCAGATGAAAAGAGGCAGGCCGATATTGATGGAGTTTCTGAAGAATATCCTGGCAAAAGACCTGGCAACTACAGCCCTGACTCCTGCGCCCTTCAGGGCAAGAGGGGCATGCTCTCTGGATGAGCCGCATCCGAAGTTCTCGCCCCCGATCACGTAGTCGCCCGCCTGAACTGCACCTGCCATCTCCGGTCGGACGCCCTCAAAGAGATGGACTGCCAGCTCCCGCGGGTCATTGATGACCAGATAGCGCCCGGGGATGATGGCATCCGTATCGATGTCGTCTCCAAATTTCCATGCTCTGCCAGCCAAAAACCTCAACTCCATTCACAAAGGGAGAAATGATCGATCATCCAGGCAGCACATTTGGCCGACTGGAAATCACGTCCCGATTAGGGAGGCTTATGAAGAAATATATAGTTTATCAATGCGAGGCCATCAACGCGAGGCACTGGTGCCACTTCAATTCTGCCGCGCCCACCCGTGCACCTGTGACTGCTTGGAATGCTGGCTCCAATCAGGATCGCCTGGTAGCGGACTTGCTGCAGGAATCGGATACATCCTCTTCGCGACAGACAGATTAAAAATAAAAAACCTATGACAGCACTTTTATTACGGACCTGTGCAAGTGTTCTAACCGGGATGGCG
>DAONDW010000064.1:0-5498 GCA_035402785.1 Methanothrix sp.
GTATGTGGATCTTCGATTCATATTACAATGGCAATGTGGAGCTGTGGAGCAGGGAGAGCGGCCCAGTCAGATCCAGCATATCCTGTCAGCCATCGTTTTACATGCATCTTCTGGACCCGCCTGCTCACAGGGATATGATAGAGGCCCTGGAGAGCCGCTTCAAGACAGAGGAGTGCAGCTTTAAAACGATATTCGGCACATTGCAGGGGCACAGAATATACGCCAGCCGCAAGGTGGCAGAAAAGATCGAGATACAGACACGCCACCAGGTTGAGCTTTACAATGTCGACGTCCGCCAGGATCAGCGCTACATGGCTGAGCACGACCTCTTCCCCTGCGGAGGCAGAGATGAGTCCAGGTTCCTGCCGGACTTCACGATCCCTTTGACCAGCCTGAAGCTGCAGGTGGCAGGAGATCCATCGATGCCAAAAGAGATCACCAGCGTCAGGCTTCAGTGCGGCCACATGCGTGATCTGAATGGACCTGAAGCTGTGGTGCTCTCAGATCTCCTGGACCTGATCAAGTCCCATAATCCAGACCTGATCCTCTGTCCTCATGCAGACACATGGATTGCACTTATCGTCAGCAAAGCAAAGAGGTATGGCCTGGAGCCCACGATCAGCCGCACAGGCTTCTTCAGGTCAATGGGCTCCAAATCCTACTGGAGCTATGGCCGGACAAAGCACAGGGGCGGAGCACTGATCCCTGAAGGACGGGTGCTCATAGACACAGCCAACAGCTTCGTCTATTCTGAAGGCAGCCTGAAGGGCGTTCTCCTGGCTTCCAGGCTCACCGGTCTGCCCCCGAATCTCACATCACGATTCACGCCAGGCACACTCATATCCAGCTACGAGGTCTTTGAGGCTCTGCGCCGGGGCCTGGCAGTTCCCTTCCGGAAGAGGGACGCCGAGGACTCCAGGAATATATCGGAGCTGAGGGCCTGCGACAGAGGCGGCATGATGTTGCAGCCGGAGCCCGGTGTGTATGAGAGGGTCCACCAGATCGATTTCACATCGCTATATCCCTCGATCATAGTCAAGTACAACCTCTCTCCGGAGACTGTTCGCGATCCTGAGAGGCAGGGCTTCCTGGCAACTGTGATCTCTCCATTGCTCAACTTGAGAATTGAGACCAAGAGGCTGAAAAAGACAAACCCGGATTACGCGGGCATGGACTCGGTGCTGAAATGGATGCTTGTAACATGTTTTGGCTATACTGGCTACCGAAATGCCAAATTCGGACAGATCCAGGTCCACGAGAGGATCACTGAGATCTCACGTGAGCTGCTTATACAGATCAAGGAGCTGGCGGAAGGCATGGGCTTTCAGGTACTGCACGGCATCGTGGACTGCCTGTGGGTCACAGGCGAGCCAATAGCGAGCTATAAGGTGGCCGTTGAGAGGGAGACTGGCATCCTCACCGAGGTGGACTCATACGATTGGATAGCATTCCTGCCCCAGGCTGATGGCTCAGGAGCCTATAACCGCTACTTTGGAAGGCTGGTTACGGGGGGCATGAAGATCCGGGGAGTGATGGCCCGAAAGGGCGACACACCCGGCTATGTGAGAAGGATGCAGTTGGAGCTTTTCGAGATCCTTGGAGAGGCAAGGAATCGTGGAGAATTGCAGGCAATTGAGCCGAAGGCACTGGATGTACACAGGCGGTATCTGACGGAGCTTGAGGGCGCAGACGTGAAGGAGATGGCAGTCCGCCGCAGGGTGAGCCGCCTGAGCTACTCTCGCAGATGTGCCGAGGCCTCGGCGGTAGAGGCGCATTTGAGGCAGGGAATCGCTCTGTCGCCAGGAATGGAGATAAGCTATGTGGTGAGAGATGCCAAAAAGTGGGATGCGGCTCCTGAGAGAACTGCACAGGAGTTTGATGCCAGCTACTACAGGAAGTTGCTGGAAAAGGCATGGGCGGAGGTGGCTTTTGCGTTTGAATGAGCCGTCCAATTGCCATCTGATACGATTTGCAGCATCAGACCTCTGCAGGCTCTTTCCCATCAGCCGCAGCATCCAATTATCTCACCTGTCCAAATGGAATGGGATGAATGTCTCTATAGCCTTCAGCAAAACTCCAATAGCGACATTTCCCAAAATCCATCCCTCATGCAGGTTTCTTCAAATAAAGAATGGCTGGCCCTGACTTTCAAGGACGAAATCAGGGCTTGGTATCGGACAGGAGCTGGCCTGTGGCAATGCAATACATCCTGATGCCACCCGATTTTTAGTGTCCATTGCCTGCTGGAATCAAATTATCAGGCTCTTCAGGCTCCAGAGCAGTCTGGGATTTAAGCGGAATAACACGCGCAGCATTCCAGGAAGATCCATCTTTGAGATGTCCTCTTTGGCAAGAGAGCCCACGAGCTGGTTCATGTCTTTATCTGTGAGCTTGACGAAGAACTCCTTGAGCTGGAAGCTCCTGGCTATGGTCTTTCCTATGCTCTCTCTCCAGCGCTTCTCATATTCCTGCAGGTTTTTCTTGCTGACATCTCCGTCAGCTATTGCCCTGGCAGCGACCTCTCCGGCAATGACGCCTGCCTGCATGGCATTGAGAATCCCGCCACCAGTCAACGGATCAGTTTGATGAGCGGCATCTCCCACGAGCATGACACCATCTGCAATTGCGCAGTCGATGGGCCCGGAGCACGGATCGCCTCCCACAACCATCTCCACGACGCGACCATTTGGAAAATGAGTCTTCATAAGCTGACGCAGCAGACGAACCGCCTCTCCGGGACTGGAACGCGAGCCCTGAATTCCAAGGCCTACGTTGGCAAGCTTCTCGCCTTTTGGAAAAGACCAGGCATATCCTGAGGGAGCAATCTCATTTCCCAGAAAGAACTCGGTGTAATCCTCATCAATTGAGTCATCCTGCACGAGAAACTGAGCACAGGATTCGATGTCCTGCAGCTTGAGAGTTGTGTCGATGCCAGCCCATCGTCCAACCTTGGACTCCACACCATCAGCTCCGATGATGAGTGGAGCTTCGATCTGCAGCGGCTCGCCTATGCGCATGGCGGACACACCGTTGGCCGAGCCACCTGTTCTCAAGAGGCCTGTTGCCCTCGTCTTGACCAGCACCCTGGCCCCGGCCTGGGCTGCGAGCATTGCAAGGCCCCGATCGAAGACCTTTCTCTCCAGGACATAGCCCACTTCATCTCCGCCCTTGTCTTCAGACATGACTATGCTGGTCTTATCCGGAGCATAGATCCTTGCGCCCTTGACCTCAGAGGCGATCCATTCCGGCTCAGGCTTGACCATGCGGAGAAGCGACCTCTTGCTGACGCCCTCAGCGCAGCGCACCGGGTCGCCGATCTCCTGGCGTTTTTCCAGCAGGACGACCTTGAGTCCGGCTGATGCAGCCGTCTTTGCCGCCATGGACCCGCCGGGCCCGGCACCCACCACTATCAGGTCGCATTTCATGCCTTGACCTCTAGTGCCCCAACCGGGCATATCTTGGTGCACAGGCCGCACCCTTTGCACTCTGCCGAGACCTCAAGCCAGGTCTCCACCAGCTCCAGGGCACATGTCGGACAGACTCCGACACAGGCACCGCAGTAGCAGCATTTGTATCTGTTGACGGTAAGCATGAGACCACATCCACTGATTATAGATTCATTCAATACTCTATCTCAAAATCCTCATATCCCTTGCCTTCAAGCTCGGAAAGCTCCATTCCGAGAACGATGGCACCGGTGGGCCCGGACTTCATGGCAGTGAGCAGTTCTCCGACCGGCTTTCTATCTCCTTCCAGCACGGCCTCCACTCCGCCTCCTGGGATATTCCTCACCCAGCCTTTCACTCCTAAAGCTTTCGCCCGGTCCTTTGTGAAGGCTCGATAATAGACGCCCTGCACCCGACCAGAAATCCGGACATGCACTGCAATCATCTAATGTGCTCCAGTTACAAGATCCTCTAAAGCCTTGCGCTGGTCTTTGGCCTTGATTATTCCAGATGCGAGCAGCACTCCCTCTGTACCAAGCTCAAGGGCCGATTTGAGGTCCTCGCCATGCGTTATGCCAGCGCCGCAGAGCACGCCGACCTTTGGAGCTATGTTCTTTACTGCTTTTACTGAATTGGTTACGATATCGGGGTCTGCTTTGGATACAGGAATGCCGCTTCCAATCAACTCTGGCGGCTCAACTGCCACATAATCCGGTTCGAGGGCAGCACATGCGCGAGTGGTGGCCACGTTATTGGTGCAGATGATCATCTTCAGGCCGGCCTTGCGACATGCTGTAATTGAAGCATCGATATCCGCCAGCTTGAGCCTTCGTTCCGAGTGATTGATGAGCGATCCCGTCGCTCCGGCCTCCTTCAGAGACGCAGCGGTTATGTGCCCCGTGAACCCGCCATATCCAACTCCATCCACATGCTGGGCAAAAACAGGAATCCTTACAGCTTTGGAGATGACTGAGATATCCGCCACCTGAGGCACGACCACCATCTTCACAGAATAGTCATTGGCGATGTCCTCGCAGATCTCAGCCAGACGAATTGCTTGCTCGCCAGTTGATTCACGGTAGGTCTTGAAGTTGAGCACTATTAATGTCATAATCTTCCTCGCCACATTTCTGTGCACTCAGTGAGGATATATATTTTGGCTGCATTCAGGCAGCATGTAGTTATGACATTTCTCAAAAACGCAGGCGCATTTGGTGCATTACAGCAAGAAAAACGCCAATTGCAGCCTGCATGGTAATCCTCAAGAGCCTGCCCATCACCTGATTGTGAACAACTGATTGTGAGTCATGTTATAAAGCAGGCCAACTCGATAGGAATTGTGCAGGCGTTTGGCTCTATTTGGATGTGTTTGGATCCATCTGGACCTATCTGGATCTGATCATTGCCAGCGGTTACAGGTCGTGAATCACTTTGACCCTCAGCTTTGAGAAATCCTCTTTTATTTCGACCATGAAGCCCATGCCTGCGAAGATCTCCTCCAGCTCCATGCGAACGAATTTCTTGGGCGCGTCTGAGCCGAAGATCAGGGTGAATTCATTCTTGCTCGTCTTGCTCATATTGAATAGGTTGCATATCTCAAGCCTTCGGAGGATGCTTTCGGCATTGAAGAGCTTGTGCTTGAACTGCTCGGCATGAGCCTTGCAGACCTCTCTGTGCAGGTTCCAGAACTTCTCTTTGTCCGGGTGAGTCTCAATGAAGTTCAGGAACAAAATCCAGTGATCTATATCCAGGATTACATGCTCGCCTGCTGAGAGCATTTCTGCATGAGTGTAGACCTTTTTGTCCTCGGCGAACTCGAAGAGCATCTTATGTTTGCCAAAGAACTTCAGGGATTCCCTCATCAGCTCGCTTTGGGACATGCCCAGATCTTCTTTCATCTTCTTGAACAGCCCAGCAGTCTCTTCGTCCAAGGCGATGGTAATTCTTTCCGGTGACTTCATTTCATCCCCAGCATTTGCATTTACCCTATCTCATTCCTTATGCTATATTACCTTTTTCAAGCATCATCTTTTTATACCGATGCCGGAAGGC
>DAONDW010000064.1:5598-7988 GCA_035402785.1 Methanothrix sp.
TCTGATGAGACAAGGACCGGAATTGTTAAATTCCAAAGGGCAATCATCCTTTATCATGGACTCGTGGATGAAGGACAGGGATAAGTACAGCGAAACGGATAGGAAAAAGCTGGAAAAGGGATCGGGCTGTGTCAAGGTCTGGACTCTGATTTCCAACTGGCTATATCGAGTGATCTCCTGGTAATCTCATTCGATGCTGCCCAGGACAGGCAGCCTGAATCGATTTTTCTATCATTTTGTTTTTAGGGTCTCATAGAGCATTGCTGCCCGTCTTTTCAGCAGGACTATAGCTTCATCTCTATTCGATCCCCTGGCGGTTATGGACAGAAGTGGCTCGTCTGCTGCGATTCGCGATCCTCTCTGCGGCACATCGGAGATCCAGCTCTGCTGCAGATCTGCGTCTATCGCCAGATCATGCGGTGCGTAGAGGATGGCTCTCCCAGCAGTGCACCGGGGAGCACTCATTGGCTCAGGGAGCAGTCCGGAAAAGGATTGCAGGTGTGCCTGAAAGACGTTTATCGAATGTGCTATCTCCACAGTGTCCAGGCTTCCCTGAAAACGGCTGTTGACCTCGACTGGGACCGGCCCCTCATCAGTCAGCAGGAAGTCCACGCCATTGCTGCCGACAAGCCCCAGCTTCGCGATGATCTCCTCAGCCATCTGGCTCATCTCGCCCGGAGCCTGAGAGAGGGGCGTGATGTTGCCGCTATATCGAAAGCCCTTTGCTCCAGCCCAGTCCAGGCCTATGAGCTGCTCATTGACTGCTATGGCCTGTCCCTCGCGACCATTGCCTATGACTGAGACGCTGGCAGGCCTGCCTGAAAGAAGCTCCTGGGCTATGAGATCGTCCTGCCAGCACAGCTCTGAGGGCGAACGAACCGCCCGACAGCCCAGGCCGCCAGCGCCACGACGGGGCTTGACAAGAAAAGGATAATCCAGATGCTCTGGAGAGCTCTCAGTTCGAATGAATGGAAATCCGTTCTTCTCCAGCCAGCGGGCAAGCCAGAGCTTGTCTGAGACCACTGACGTTTTTTCCGGGCTGTTATTGAGAACATTCGCCCCTGCCAGTGAGACCTCTTCTAGCCCCGGGCCAAAGACCACGGCATCCGGCTGGAATTCATCCATAAAAACAGGGATGCATTTTTCCCAGCCCGTGCGCGGCATCTTTGCAGTCTTTTTTGCCCATTTTGACAGATCGCAATCACAATAGCAGTCAACAGCCATTACCTCATGGCCCGCGCGGCTGGCGGATGCTGCAATGTGTCTGATATTGATGCCTATTGCAAGCAGCCTCATGTTCTATTCTTCGGCCTTTTTCTGGTCATTGTATTCCGGATACAGAACCTTCTTTCCCCTGGGAGTGGGAACGATCTTCAGGCCGCCGTCAAAGTCGGCCAGAAGCTCGCGGCCAAGAAAGAGCCTGTCCAGGAACACTGCAAGAGCTGCCACCTCGGAGTGAGGCTGGTTTCCGACAGCGACATTCCAGTCGGCCAGATCGTACATATCAGCCGGAACCTTCTCTGCGCCTACTGCCACCAGGATGCTGTCATTGCCGCGTATCTCATCTATCACATCCGGCAGATTTGAGCCGTACATTGTGAGGTGGACCACTTTTCCGCCAGCTTCCTTCCAGCGCACCACCTCGCCCTTCCAGGAGACGTCTGAGGTGAGACGGAAGCTGCCGCCCCAGCGATTGGAGGCGTCTGTCAGGCTCTCCTCGATATGCTCATCGCGACCAGTCAACAGCATCTCGCTGGCTCCGAAGGCTCTGGCAACCAGGCCCACATGGGTGGTGATCCTCTTGTCCCTCTCCGGTCGGTGCCCCATGCGTAAAACTACTACTCTCACGCTACATTTGAATATGCCATCGACTATTTAGAACCTCCCAGATGGCAATGCCTCCTTCAGTCAACATCATAGAAAAATTTACCCATTTATTCCCGAAGCTATAAATTCCAATGGATCTTTTCCACAGAAGATGAATCTGTGTGAAAGATGCCGGGGCAAGGGCTACCTGGTTGTGGGAGAGAAGCCCTGTCCCAACTGCAATGGCAGCGGAAAGACGGGCTCACTCTCATTGGGCGAGGCTTCGGACAAAGATATGATGGAGCTGATCGAAGCAGGCTCCGCGAAATGCAGCGTCTGCCACGGCAGTGGCAAGATACCTGTGACAGAAAGCTGTCCAGACTGCGGCGGCCTTGGGCGCGAGTATCTGTGCGTGGTCTGCAAAACCCGGCTCACGAGCAAGAAAGAGCTGTGCGAGCGCTGCGCCAAAAAGCCGCTTGTGCATATCCTCGATCCGGCATGCGATGTCAGGGACCTGGTCGTCGGCGACATCTATCAGGGCCGGGTCAATGGCCTGGCCAACTTCGGAGCCTTTGTGGACCTCT
>DAONDW010000065.1:0-6672 GCA_035402785.1 Methanothrix sp.
TGATCCGGCTTATGGAATATAAATATGTCGGGAGTTTTAAGATAAATCGATATCACATGAGCATATTCGAATGCCATAAAAGGAAATTACGTATCCTTTGAGTGTCTGGGATTTCGCGCGAAAGATCTGAACATCCATGTGTCAGGCCGACGCGAGATATTACCGAAAATGAACCTCATAATTGAAGGAATAAATGCTCCGGCCGGGATTTGAACCCGAGTCTTCGGCTCGAAAGGCCGAAATGATTGGCCGGACTACACTACCGGAGCAATTTTGGCGCCTATGTTGCCAGAAAATATCGCCTGGCCTTCCCCTCATGACATGCTCGGATATATCTACATTTCCAGTGCTTTGTGATGAGAAGTAGTCCCGGGCGGATTCGAACCGCCGTCGCGGGCTCCAAAGGCCCTCAGGATTGACCACTACCCCACGGGACTATGATAATGATGATCTACGGCAATCGCAGTTCGATCGTATCTGGATCGCCATCGATCTCGGATCTTTTTGAGACCCATTCAGGCAATTATGCCGCGCAGGTGTTATCCGCATAACATATATATGGCCTTTCCCGGAGCAATCCGGAGATGAAACTTCTCACCAGGGAACGTGTCAGCCAGAGGAGGCTCGTGGAGATCCTGAGAGTCATCGAGGGCGCGGGATGTCCGGTTGGTGCAAGAGCGATCTCTGATTCGCTCAGCATTCGTGGATATGATCTGGGTGAGAGGGCGGTTCGCTACAATCTAAAGATCCTGGATGAGCTTGGTTTTACAAAGAAAAAGGGATATAGTGGCCGCGTGCTCACGCCGCTTGGATCCAGAGAGCTGGGATGTGCCCTGGTCGATGACAGAGTTGGCTTTGTCAATACCAGGATAGAAGAGTACATGTTCAGGACCGGCCTTGATCTGCTTACCGGTCGCGGAGATGTGGTCGCCAATACGAGCATTATCGACAAGGCTGACGAAAAAAAGGTCTTCGACCTGCTGGAAAGTGCCCATAACGCAGGCTATACGACAAGCCGGCGCATACTCGTCCTGGACGAGATGGAGAGCTTTTCGGCCCTGGAAGTGCCGAAGGGGTCCCTTGGCATAGCAACCATATGCAGCATCACTCTGGATGGCATGCTCATGAAGAGGGGGATTCCCGTCCTAACAAGCTTCGCGGGGCTGGCAGAGGTCAGGGATGGTCACGCAGTCCAGTTCACAGACCTCATCGCATATGCAGGCTCGTCTCTTGACCCGATCAAGATATTTATGGGCCGCAGAGCTACAAGCGTCTCTGAAGCAATCGTCAGTGGCCGCGGAATTGTGCTGGCCAATGTAAGAGAAGTTCCAGTTGCGGCTGCTGCACACATTCGCGAGCTTTTAGATGATTTCAAAAGAGCTGGCCTTTGCGGTCTCATGAAAATAGGAGAGGAATCCGAGCCCATATTGGGCTGCCCGGTTGGCCCGGGAAAGGTCGGCATTGCCTTTTATGCCGGGGTCAATGGTATGGTGGCGGCAGAAGAGCTGGGCGTCAGGATCAAAACCTCGCCCATATCCATTTTAATGGACTATTCTCTGACTCGCGATCTCAGGTAATGATCTCATCTCTCACAAGATAATGTTTTATAGGGCATCGATCTCAAGACACAGAGTCACGATTACGTTGATGAGGAAGAAAGATGGATTTTAGAGTTGTAGTCTCAGATCCCAAGAGCGGCAGGGCATATCAGGTAGAGCTTAAGGATCCGGGAGCGAGCAAGCTTCTCGGAAAGCACATTGGCGATAAGGTCGAAGGAGATCTCCTGGGCATGCCAGGCTACTCGGTGCAGGTAACCGGCGGCAGCGATCGCGAGGGATTCCCCATGAGAGCTGATCTGCCAGGAACGAAACGCAGAAAGATCCTGCTCTCCAGCGGCACAGGATATCATCCGGCAGCCGAAGGCAAGAAGAAGAGGATGAGCATCCATGGACGAGATATCTCACCCGACGTTGGCCAGATAAATGTCAAAGTCGTGGAATCCGGGGCCAAGTCCATAGAAGAGCTGCTCGGAAGAGCCCCGAAGGAAGAAAAGGAATAAAAAAAAGCACTATCGGTCGGATGGCCTGGCCATCCAGCCGCTGTCATCCTTTTTGGCCAATACTGCGTTTTAAGTATGCATAAGTATGCATAATCCAGTCAGCTTTGCGGCTCCTGTTTTTAATCCGGGCCATCCCTTGACCATGCGCGAGATGATAGAATATCCGGAATCTGGGCGCGCATTACTGATTTCATCTGCGCGGGGCTGAGAGCCGCGAACAGGGAGTTCATGAGCCGGTCGCTCTTCATGGCCATGTCAACCATCCTTCTCAGTTGAACCGATCGCGATAGCTGCGCTCCGAACTCTTCGCGAATGCGCGACGAATAACTGTTGAGGGATGCTTTATCCTTCAAATGAGCCGCAGCCACCTCGCCTGCGATCCTTCCAGCCACCATCGCCAGGGGTATACCTCCGCCGCTTGTGGCCATGACATGCCCCGCGGCGTCTCCTGCAAGGAGCATATTGCCTTTCTGGATGACTCCTGAGCTGCCGCCCGCCGGCACCAGGCCCCTCATTACTGCCAGAGTCTCACCCTCAGCGAGCTTTTCCCTGGCTATTGGGTGCTCGGAGATGAACCTGTTCAGGATATCCGATAGCCTCTCGCCTGAGAGGTAAGACGCCCTCACGCCCACGCCCACATTTGCCATATCCTGGCCGAGGGGTATTATCCATGCATAGCCTCCGGGCGCAAAACTGGCTGAGAAATACATCTCTGCGGCTTCAGGGTCAATGTTCACGTCAGCCATCTCATATTCCAGGCATATCCCCATCTCCTGAGCAGGATTTCCCATGGCACGGGATACGACGGAGTTGGGGCCGTCGGCTCCTATTATCATCTGTGAAACTTCCATGCTGCCTGAAAGCCCGGCAAGGTGCAGCGTGCCGCCTTTCAGGATGGCGCGGGTGGCAGGGCGGATGCTCACCCCGGCGCGAGCTGCGCGCGCCGCGAGGTGTCGGTCAAAGGCCCGCCGGTCAAGGACACGCCCGGCCACTGCGAACTGCTTGTGGCTGCCTGAAGGCGAATATATGCGCTGCAAGCGGGTGCGGTGCATTATGCAGCGATCGGGAATCTCCTTCAATGTTTCAGGCAGGCGCGCGTCCGGCATGAGCTTTTGCAGTTCAAAAGCCTCCGGCAGAAATCCGCCACACTGCACCGGGCTTCCGATCTCACTCTTTCTGTCTACCAGCAATACCTGGACTCCTCGAACGGCAGCAGCTTCTGCGGCAGTGCTTCCTGCAGGCCCGGCCCCGATCACCACCAGAGAAAAATCCTCGCTCATCCGAGCCGTGCCCTCATGCCCACTGAAGCCAGGGCCTCATCTATCTCTCCATAGGCGATGGACAGCTCGTCCTTCAGCCGATCCCTCTGCTCAATCCTGGGCTCGGCAGACAGCCAGATATGGCTTTCATCGCCGCGCACCATCTTGACGCAGGCCAGCATATCAGCCTGTGAGAGGCGGTAGACGATATGGCTCCCGGTTGGAGTAAACCAGAGTGGAGACATCTCCTTCAGGCCTTTGACAAATCTCTCCCAGGAAAGGCTGCCTTCGCCTGCGTCCCTGGCAGGTGCATGCTCTATGGCCAGGTCAAGGTGAGACCTGTCTCCTGCCGTTTTCTCCTCGATGCTCGCTGAGATCTTCAGGTAGCGCGCGCCTCTCCTGTCCACCCTTGGAAGATCGCGCCCGAAGACATTTTCAGCCACGTCCGGAAAGAACGCAGCCAGGCGAATGTCGGGCTCAGGCCGCGTGGCCAGAGAAACGCCCGCGAAGAACAGGGCTGATAGAGCCAGTCCGACCAGCACCCCATGCTCTGTGAGATAGGGTGAGATGCTGTCAAGAGGCTGCTTGAGCCAGAATTGCTCATAAGAGATGAGGGCAATCTGAGTGCCCCCGCCAACTACCAGCGCAGCCATTGCGCCCCAGCGGTTTGCTCTTTTCCAGTACAGCCCGCCGATTATCGGGAAGAAGTAGGATGTGGTGCCTATGACTGTAGCTATGATCACTGCATCGACTATGCTTGTAGCATAAATTGCAATCGAGGCTGAGATGGCGATCATGACTATGACCAGGACCCTGTTGACGACCATCATCTGCTTCATGGTGGCTGCAGGCCACAGGTGCCTTTGCACCAGGTCGCGAGAGATGCAGGATGCAGCAGACGTGGCAAATGTATCTGTGCAGGACATGGATGCTGCTGCAAAGCCTATGGACAGCAGAGCAAGCAGCACCGGTGAGACATTGTCGCTTATGATTTTGAGATAGAGCATCTCTGCCTCGACCTCGCCCGCGGGCTTTGGATAGAGCACAGAAAGCCCGATGGCTGTGATAAAGCAGCACAGATAGACAAATGCCAGGAGGGCAGCTCCCAGCACCAGGCCTCTTTTCGCAGAGCTTTCATCGCGAGCTGCCCAGATCTTCTGCCAGGGGTCCTGCTCTGCCACCCATCCGGGCAGCAGGGCCACCAGAAAGACAAGCGCGCCCATGAGGCCTCCCAGGAGCAACGGGTCCCACCACTCAGCTCCAAGCGCCGAGGATGCGGCGATAAGAGAGATGCCTTTGGCAGAAGTGAGATCCAGGGAAAGGGATGCCACGTAGACTGCGAGGCCCGCGAGAAGAAGATACTGAATTACATCAGTCCAGACCACTGCCCGAAAGCCTCCAACCGTCACATAAAGGGCAACTGATACTGCCATTATAATTATGGCAAAGAGGGGATCGATGCCAAAGAATGTCCCCAAAACCAGCTTGAATCCTATGAAATCAGTCACAGAAAACAGGATCATCATGATTGTGACTGCCAAGGCCACCGGAGCCCTGATCATGGGGTCATATCTGATCTCCATAAGTTCGGGCTGGGTCAATGCTGGAATATTCTTTATCCGTCCCGATATTGCGGCTATGATTATCAGGCCCGCAATATTGGGAAAGACCCAGATCCATATCGATCCAACGCCTATCTGAAGAAACAGTCCTGTAGCTAAAAGCAGTGCGCTCGCCGTGATCCACGCGGATGCCGAGGAAAAGCCGATGACAAGCGGGCCGAGCTCTCTGCCAGCCAGCCAGAAGTCGGTCACTGACTTCTGCTGACGGGAGAAGTATAGCCCAATGATCAGCAATACCGCGATGTAGATGGCGAGGAATACCATAAACAATGAATAGGCATCCAAGGTTTGTCCACCAGGCAAGGCTATTATCTTGTGATATTTAACTCGTAGGATGAAAACTACTTAAGCGGATGAGTGGCAAAAGCTCAACTTGAGGTTTCTTTGATGAGGAGCGATGTCACCAAAAAAGGAAATGAGAGAGCGCCTCACAGGGCTCTTTTAAAGGCCACTGGCCTGTGCGATGAGGAGATACGTCGTCCCTTCATAGGCGTTGTCAATTCGTTTAACGATTTCATCCCAGGGCACATTCATCTTGACAAGCTGGGGCAGGCTGTGAAAGCAGGCATCCTCTCAGCCGGGGGCGTGCCCTTTGAGTTTCAGACCATTGGCGTGTGCGATGGCATCGCGATGGGACACAGTGGCATGAGATACTCTCTGCCAAGCCGCGAGCTGATAGAGGACTCCATAGAGATAATGGCCGAAGCCCATCAGCTTGACGGCCTCGTCATGATTCCCACATGCGACAAAATCGTGCCGGGACATATCATGGCAGCCGGAAGGCTCAACCTGCCGACAATCGTGGTCACAGGCGGGCCCATGATGCCGGGATTTGCCTGCGACAAGGAGCTGGATCTGATCAATGTCTTCGAGGGCTGGCAGGCTGGAGGAGATACTTTGAATGCTCTTGAGGAGATGGCCTGTCCGGGCGCTGGATCATGCGCCGGCCTGTTCACAGCCAACACCATGGCCTGCCTCACTGAAGCCATGGGCCTGAGCCTGCCAGGCTGCGCCACAACTCATGCAGTGGACGCGCGAAAGATTCGAATTGCCAAGATGTCTGGAATGATGATCATGGAGCTTGTGAAGCGAGGCATCACAGCGAGGCAGATTGTCACGCCAGAAGCTCTCGACAACGCCATCAGAGTGGACATGGCCATAGGCGGTTCTACCAATACAGTTTTGCATATACCGGCCATTGCAGCCGAGTTCGGGCTGGAGCTTAACCTGGATCGCTTCGACCAGTTGAGTCGCGAGACGCCCCATCTGGTCAATCTGCGTCCTGGCGGGCCCCATCATATCCTGGACCTGGATCGCGCAGGCGGAATTCCGGCTGTCATGAACAGGCTGTCGGCATTCCTCAACCTGGATGCTCTCACAGTCACTGGCAAGAAGCTGGGCGAGAACCTGCAGGCCTCCAAGATCATCAATCCCCAGGCCAATGCGGCAGTCATAGCCACATTGCAGTCTCCTGTTCACACCCAGGGAGGAATTGCCATACTTCACGGCAGCCTGGCTCCGGAGGGCGCTGTGGTCAAGCAGACTGCCGTGTCCGCTGCCATGCTCAGGCACAGAGGCCCGGCTGTCGTCTATGACTCCGAGGAGGAGTCCATGGCAGGCATTACGAGCGGCGGGGTCAAGGCGGGAGATGTGGTGATAATAAGATACGAAGGTCCCAAGGGCGGTCCTGGCATGAGGGAGACGCTGGCACCAACCTCAGCCATCGCGGGTG
>DAONDW010000065.1:6772-7965 GCA_035402785.1 Methanothrix sp.
AAGGGCGGTCCTGGCATGAGGGAGACGCTGGCACCAACCTCAGCCATCGCGGGTGCTGGCCTCTCTCTATCCGTGGCTCTGATAACCGATGGGCGCTTCAGCGGCGGCACGCGCGGTCCCTGCATAGGACATGTCTCTCCAGAGGCTGCGGTTGGCGGGCCCATCGCCCTGATCAAAGACGGTGACATGATTTCCATTGACATCCCGGCTAGAAGGGTCGAGCTTCTCGTGGACGATGCTGAGATGGAAAAGAGACGGAAGGCCTGGAGGCCTCCTGAGCCGAAGATCAAGAGCGGCATTTTAGCCAGATACAGAAGCTCTGTCACCTCGGCGAGCAAAGGCAGCGTACTGCGATGACAGGCATCAGATGCTTTGTGGCTGTAGAGCTGCCTAAATCCATGCGCGAGGAGATCGGGCGGGTGAATGGCAGCATCGCGACTGAGGGTCTGCGCCTGGTGAGGCCGGAACTGATGCACATCACCATGAAGTTCCTGGGAGATGTGCCACAGGGGATGGTGGGGAAGGTGTCTGAGGCCCTGGGCAGGGTCCGGGCCGCACCCATCTCTGTTCAGGTAAAGGGCATCGGCTCTTTTCCCGGCAGGGCTGTGCGCGTGGTATGGCTCGGCCTGAATGCGGATTTTCGAAAGCTTCACGAGGGAATCGAGTGCGAATTGAAGCCCCTTGGCTTTCCACCTGATGAGCGGGGCTTCTCGCCACATGTCACCCTGGGCAGAGTGGCTCATCCCAGCTCTGATATGAGCCGGCTGCTTGGCTCCAGGATGGCGACGCTCTCGGACCTTGACCTTGGAAGCTTCACAGCAGACAGATTCTATCTGAAAAAGAGCACACTCACACGCGGAGGGCCTATCTACGAAAACCTGGCAGAGTTTCCACTCCGAGATCTGTGAGGAGGTTTTAAGCCGGGTCAAGCCCAGTCCATCCGAGAAGGCGAGGATGGAAGAGACTGCAAAGGCCATCATCGCACATATTGAGGAGATTGCGAGATCGCGAGGCCATGACATCAAGGCGATGCTTGTGGGTTCTGCCGCAAGAGACACATGGCTATCTGGTGCTCATGATCTGGACATCTTTTTAGGGGTGCAGCCGGACGGCGAGCTTGAAGCTGCTCTTGAGGTCGCAAGGCTTGTAGCGCCTGTTCATGTGGAGAAATATGCTGAGCATCCATATGTTCA
>DAONDW010000066.1:0-7955 GCA_035402785.1 Methanothrix sp.
AACGGCCTTCCTCTCGCTACTGAAGTCGCAAGCATCCGGCCTGTTTCCTTCGTGACATTTCATTAAGCCTTTTAATAGCCTTCAGATTGCCTGCAACGATTCTGCTATTGGATTGTTCTCCTAGATTTTCTCTTAAAATTCCATACGTTGAAATACGATTAACGCATAGTGTTTGGTAGCTTTTTGAAGAGGAGGAGTGAGACATGAAAGGCAGTACGTATTTGGTTCTGCTGCTTGTTGCCTTTGCCTCTCTATCGGCATCGTCAACGGCATTCGAACCCAATTCAGTTGCCACGAATCCCAAGCTGGCAAATTTTACGGAAGCATTCTATCCGCCCCAGGTGCTAAACGTCACAGATGGCGTTTATGTCGCTCGCGGTTATAACCGGGACAATCCAGTGCTCATAGAGGGAGATGATGGACTTATCATCGTTGACCCTGGAGAGAGCATAACTGCTGCTGAGATCGTTAAAAAGGCATTCAACGATACCTTGGATAATATATTCGATAAAAAACCGGTAAAGGCCATCATATACACTCATCACCACGACTGCCATATTCATGGTGCATCGGTCTTCGCAGGAAACAACAGTCCAGAGATAATCGTAAGTGAGAATTTTAACAAGACGTTATACGCTGACTGGTTCGGACAGTTATTTCCAAATAGAGCCATAGGCGGTGCTATGATGGGCGGCATCCTCTTCGGAAGAGATCCAGGATATGACTCAGGAGGCGCTCTATTTGCAGTTCAGTGGCCCGGGCCCTCTGGCTATATGCCACCCACCATTGTTGTAAAGGACAGTCTGGACATAAATATCTCCGATGTGCATCTGAACATATTCACGGTTCCGGGCGAGACACGCGACGTTCTCGTTGTGTGGCTGCCAGAAAAGAAACTGATGGTTCAGATAGCAAACTTCTATGAGGCTTTCCCGGCCATAACAACATTGCGTGGCGCATATCCAAGAAATCCTCTGGACTACATAGACAGCATTGACTTCTACAGGACATTCAATGCAGAGTACCTGGTTCTCTGTCATGGACCACATCCGGTTTTAAAGGGTGAAGAGAATATCAGCCGTGAACTCACCAATTATCGTGACGCTATCCAGTTCGTCCACGACCAGACTGTGCAGTATATGAATAAGGGCCTTACCCCAGGAGAGATCAAAGACCTGGTTAAGCTGCCTGCCCACCTTGCAGATGATCCCTATCTGCAGCAGTTATACGGCCAGGTTGACAGGGACATATACGAGATATTCTGGTGGTACAGAGGATACTTCACAGGCAAATGCAGAGACCTCTACATGCATTCGCCTCAAGATGAGGCTGAGATGGCTGCCGAGCTTGCAGGCGGAGTTGATAAGCTTGCAGACAAAGCCAGACAGGCCCTTGATGAAGGCAAAGCAGAATGGGCACTTGAGCTTGCTGACGATGTCCTGATACTCGATGCCAGGAATGCGGCAGCACGAGAGACCAAGAATCAATCGTTGATCACTTTGGCAGAGAAGACATTCAATGCTCAAGAGAGAAACTATCTGCTATCCGAGTACCTGGTAGAGACAGGACAGGTGAAGATGCAGCCGCGAGGCTTTGCAGCCATTGATGATCGCTTCGTTCCGTTTATGCCCATGAACGATCTCCTGAGGATCATGGCTGTCAGGCTCAATGCTACAAAGTCACTGGATAAGGATATGACTGTAGCACTCAGCTTGACAGACTTGAAGAACAGCAGCGAGCCGTCTGACTATTCATTGCATGTCCGGATGGGAATCCTTGAGGCACTGCCTGGGCCCGCTGATAATAAAGAGCTGGCATTAACCACCGACTCTCTGACATGGAAGACGCTGGGTCTCGCAAAACTCGATCCACATGAAGCCGTTGAAACAGGCAAAGTGACAATCACAGGAGGCGAGCCAGAGGCATTCTACGAATTCATGGATTTGTTTAACCAGTAAGATTGCGAAGGACAAAGTTCGCTGACCACGAGTCAGCGAGATCTGCCCTTTGCGATCCTGCACGTTAAACTAAATTGAATTCAGCCAAGTTTATTTGGATTAACCTTTTATTCCAGCCCGATTATGGCTAGATGCATGAAGCTTCCGGGAACGGCAACTCAGGAGGAGAACATCTACATTGCCATGGGAAAGCTCGGCATCCAGCCAGGCCATGTCTTTTTGGATATCGGCTGCGGCTCAGGAGCTGTATCCGCTGCGGCTTTCCGCTATACTGACAGGATCTACGGCATAGACAGGAGAGTTGAGGCTGTGCAGATGTCAAGCTCGAAGCTCCCAGAAGGACAATTCCTGATCGGAGAGGCTAAAGACATCCTTGCTGATCTGCCGGAGGTGGACAGGTGCTTTATCGGCGGCACAAGGGGCATCGACGACTTCTGGCCACAGCTCCTCAAAAAAGCCAGGCCAGGCTGCATCATAGTCGCAGACCTGGCAAGAATCGGCATTGCCTGCCATGTGGTTTCTCTGATGAAAGAGGCAGGAGTCTTCCAGGAGCTTATTCAGATTAACATAGCCAGGGGCTATGCCCTTGGAGGCGACATCGCCCTGAAACCAGTAAACCCCATATTCATGGTGATTGGAAAATGTTGATTGGCATCAGCCTGGGCCCAGGAGACCCGGAATTATTGACCCTCAAGGCCATAGCGGCCCTGAAGAACTGCGATCGAATCTTTGTGCCCGGCGAAATGGCAGTTGAGCTGGCCAGACCATATTGCACCCCAGAGGTCCTTTCGTTTCCCATGATCGAGGATCAAGAGGAGCTCGAGAGGATCTGGGCCAAAAACGCTGAGACAGTTGCAGAGGCCGCAGCCCTTGGCAGGGCCGGCTTCGCCTGCATCGGAGACGTGAACACCTTCTCAACCTTCAGCCATCTGGAAAGGGTCATCCGCGAGAGGCATCCAAAAATCGAGATAGAGACCATACCGGGCGTGGGCGTGGTACCATGCGCAGCATCCCGTTTTTCTGTTCCTCTGGAGAAATCCTTTGTGGTATCTGACGGATCGCCTGTGCAGACAATCGTCAGGCTGAAGGCAACACGCCCGAAGAAGCTCGCAGAGGAGCTATCCAGTCAGGGCTATGGAGAGTTCATCCTGGGAAGCATGCTATTTTCAGGTGATGAGAAGATCACCAGGGGAGAGATGCCTGAGAAGAGCGGCTACTTCTCAGTTCTCATGGCCAGGAGGCGCAGATGAAGCTGTACTTTGTAGGAGCAGGCCCTGGAGACCCGGATCTCATCACAGTCAAGGGCAAAAGGCTTCTTGCAGAGGCTGATCTTGTGATCTATGCCGGCTCCCTGGTCAACCCTGCGCTGCTGCAGGGTCTCAAGGCCGAAACCATAGACAGCAACGGCCTGTCTTTGGAGAACACCAATTCACGAATACTGGAGGCCCTGAAACAGGGAAGGTCTGTGGTGAGGCTACACAGCGGCGACCCATCGCTCTACGGCGCAATACTGGAGCAGATGAGGCCCCTGGAGGAGGCCGGAGTTGAGATCGAGGTGGTGCCTGGAGTCTCATCCCTCTTCGCCTCAGCCGCAGCCCTCAAGACTCAGCTTACCCTAAAAGGCGTATCTGAGTCATTGATCATCACAAGGCCCGCAGGCACGACTCTCGAAAAAGATGAGCTGAAGGCCCTCAGCAGGCATAACACCACCCTGGCCATATTTCTCGGAATTGACAGAATCAGGGATATCGTGGACAACCTTGACCGACCGTCAGATACTCCGGTGGCAGTGGTCTACCATGCCTCCTGGCCAGATGAGATGATACTGCAGGGGACCCTCGCGGATATCGCAGAGCTGGTTGAAAAGGCCGGGATCAAAAAGAGCGCCCTCATACTTGTTGGTGGCGTGGTGAAAAGAACCGGATTTCGGAGGTCTCACCTATACCGGGACCGATAGCAATCCTGGCCTTTGCCAGGGATAAAGAGAAAGCAGAGAAAATCGCCGGAGCCATTCCAGAGAGCTATCGCCCTGCCATCGTCCTCTATGAAAAAGAGATGCTGGGAACTGTGCTGGAGAATTATGAGGCGGTGATTGCAGTCATGGCAGTTGGAATCGTTGTGCGAAGCCTCTGTCCATACCTTAAGGACAAGTGGACCGACAGGCCGGTTGTGGCAGTCGATTCTGGGCTATCCTGCGCAGTGCCTGTGGTGGGAGGGCACCACGGAGCCAATGACCTGGCCCGGCTGCTCAGCTCACGCCTCGGACTGTTTGCGGCAGTCACCACAGCCACAGACTCCTCAGGCCGTCCATGCCTGGAGGATGTGGCAGAGAATCTCGGATCAAAAATAGTCAACAGGGATGCCTCAAGGGCTGTGAACCTCGCCTTTCTTAGGGAGGACGTGCCAGTGCTGAGGCTCAAGGGGCCAAAGATTGTGATTGTGGATGAGGATGTGGCAGTCTTAAAGAGAGGAGGACTGGTGGTGGGAATTGGATCGAGAAAGGGAGTGGAGGCCTTTGAGGTGCTGCAGGCCATAGACGGAGCACTGAAGGAGACCGGCAGGAGCAGAGAGGACATAGGCATCCTAGCCTCTGCATGGCTCAAGAAAGAGGAAGAGGGCATGAAAGAAGCTGCTCAAATTCTGGGAAAGCAGATGATCTACCTCAAAGAGCAGGACATCAACTCTCAAAAGCCTGTCACGCCCTCAAGGGCCCGCGACCTGGGGCTCGTGGGAGTGGCAGAGCCCGCAGTTCTGGCACTGGCCGAGAGGCTCATATTCCCAAAAAGAGCTTACGGGAGGGTGACAGTTGCCATTGGAGAATGAGAGCCGTGAAACCTCAGAGCCCTGCAGACACAGGCTCTCAATTGTGGGCATTGGACCGGGATCGGCAGAACTGCGCACAATAGCAGCAACAAAAGCCATAGAAAGCTCAGACTACGTGGTTGGCTACAGGCCATATCTCGATCTGATATCCGATCTTTTGCCTGGAAAGCAGGTGTTCTCAAGCGGCATGGGCCGGGAAGTGGACCGGGTAAAAGCTGCTCTTGAGCTATCCGAGAAGGGCTCTGTTGCTCTGGTGAGCAGCGGAGACCCGAATGTCTATGGCATGGCTGGCCTTGGCCTTGAGATGGCCAAAAGACCCTCAGAGGTAGAAATCGTCCCTGCCGTCACATCTTTTACTGCTGCATCCTGCCGTGCAGGCCTATTTTTCCAGGAATGCGTGGCAGTGATCAGTCTCAGCGACCTTCTCACCCCCTGGCAGCAGATCGAAAAGAGGCTTTCACTGGCAGCGGAAACCGAGATGCCTGTTGCCATTTACAATCCCAAGAGCAAGAAGCGGGACTGGCAGCTCTGCAGGGCTCTTGAAATCTGTGGACCGAGAGAGGTCCTTGTTGCCAAAGACATAGGAAGAGAGGCAGAGGAGATATTCTTCACGAACCAAAAGCGGCTGCTCGAAGACGAGAGCCACAGAGACAGAATCAATATGACGACCCTGGTCATAGTCCTTGGCCGTGGCACATTCAAGGGCCAGGCCAGCCCCAGTGCCCCGATAAACCTGGTTGGAATCGGCCCGGGACATCAGGAGAATATGACCGGGGAGGCTGTGTCCATTTTGAAGGCCTCAAATAAGGTCTTTGGAGCCGACAGATATCTCAATTTGATAGATGGAACAACCTCTGCAGAAAAGATCGTCCACAGCGGCACAGCTCCCGAAAAGATGCAGGCAAGGCTACAGGAAGCCGAAAATGCCGCGAGGGCCGGTGCCACTGCCTCAATTCTCACAGGCGGAGATCCGAGCATATTCTCCTCCGGCTGGAGGATAATGAACAGATCCACGCTTCCTGTGCATATCGCCCCTGGCGTCAGCGCCTTCTCATCAGTCGCTGCGCGGGCAGGAGCGCCCCTGGTCAACGACTTTGTTCTTCTCTCCTCGCCAAACGATCCTGCCCGGCTTGGCTCCCTTGCAAAGGCAGGCTTCGCAGTGGCAGCCTACAATGTCAAAGGACAGGAAATAGCACCCTTGCTGGATGATGTGGACCCGGCCCGGCCTGCAGTCATGTCCCAGGACGTGGACCGCGAGGGGGAGAACAGCATGATACTCACAGTGGAGGATATGCTGAAAGCGAAGCCATCCGGCTTTCGTTTCACTCTGCTCGTAGCCTCCGCCAGCTCCCAGATCCGGGATGGCAGGATAATCACCAGAAGAGGATATGACAGCAAATACAGTTACTGAAGGAAAAATCGAGCTGGTCTTTCATGATCAAAGGCATAATGGAAGAATACACGGACATCGGGGCCGTCACACCTGAGGCCCTCGAGATAAGCACCAAAAGCCGACGGCTGATCTCCCAGATGATAGGAGATGAGACCTTCGAGGACAGAATCAAACAGAGATGCGTCATTGCCACCGGAGACCCAGGCGTGGCAGATATCATGAGATTTCGCGGAAATGCCGAGAAAGCAGGAATAGGAGCGCTTGAGAAAAATGCGCCCATCTTTGTGGACATCACTATGGTTCAGGCTGGAATACTGAAAAAGGGGCACAACAGCCCGATTGAGACCATCCTCGGCCAGGGTGATGACCTCGCCCAGAAGCTCGGAATAACACGCACCTCGGCTGGTGTTCTGGCCCTTTCAGAAAGGCTCTCCGGATCCATTGTGATCATAGGAAACGCCCCCTCCTCTCTTCTCACCCTGTGCGAGCTTATAGAATCTGGAAAGGTCCTTCCAAGGCTGGTCATAGGAGTGCCGGTGGGCTTTGTAAATGCTGCAGAGAGCAAAGAGAAGCTGAGAGAGATGGATGTGCCCTCCATTTCAGTGGTCGGCACGCGAGGCGGAACTCCAATTGCAGTCGCTGCCATGAATGAGATCATAAATGCCTATGCCAGAGCCACCCACTGATTCAATCATCGATCCGGTCACGGGTTTTGCAGTCAATCCATCGTGGCTGAAGCTGTGCTCCGATCCGCAGGCTCTGGCCAGGATCAAAAGCGGCAGATGGGTGCTGCTCTCAAACGGCCTTCTCTCAAGGCGGGGCCTGACAACAGGAACCACATCTGCTGCCGCATGTAAAGGAGCCGTCCTCTCCTTGAAAGAGCCGGTGCAGGAGGTGCAGATCACAACTCCCGCGCAAATCGCCGTCTGCCTTCCAGTCGTGGCCAGGAGGGGCTTTTGCATAGCAGTAAAAGATGGAGGAGACCACAAATTCGATGTCACCGCAGGCCTTGAGATTGCAGCTCAGGCCTCTTTGGCAGATGAGACCATTTTGGAGGCAGGAAGGGGCATAGGCAGGATCGCGGCCCGCGGCCTGTGCGATGAAATGGGAAGGCCCGCCATCAGTCCCACAGCAAAAAAGCAGATCATGCTGGCCATAGCTCAGGCCCTGCAGGAGACAGGACTTGCAGGAGCGAGGGTGGAGCTATCTGTTCCACGCGGAGAGGAGCTGGCCCAAAAAACCCTTAACCCTCGCCTGGGAATATCAGGCGGCATCTCCATACTTGGCTCGACCGGCTTTGTGGAGCCCTGGAACGACCACTTCAGCGGAGACCGCGCTCTTGAGCTGAAAGAGGCAAAAAAGGTGGTCGTGACCACAGGAAGGACAGGCCTGAAGATGAGCCGCATTCTCTTTCCAGAGCATCATGCTGTCCTCATCGGAAGCCAGCTCGACCTTCTGCAATTCGACGAAGACCAGCAGAGCATCCTCTGCGGACTGCCAGCCCTGATCTTGAAATGGGCCTGGCCACAGATGCTGGATGGCACAGGCTACGGCACAGTTGCCGAGATGGTGGAAAGGGAACCTCAACATAAAAACATCGCAGCAGCTTTGCATATGGCTAAAAAGATGCTTCCAAAAACTCGAATAGTCCTGTTGCACAGAGACGGAAGCATTCTCGCAGATGTATCGTAAAAACGATGGTCCAGGCCTTTTCGTATAGACCGGACTTTGATTCTGAAAAAGATCGATATCATGCTCAGAAGATCGATATCATGCTCAGA
>DAONDW010000067.1:0-7881 GCA_035402785.1 Methanothrix sp.
GGGACTTCTTCTGCATCTGGTCGGCGACCTCATCCATGCTGGCGCCACTGGCTGCGAGGGATCGAATCTCCTCCATGACTGCATCTTCCACAGTGAAGTACTCGTCCAGATCCTTTCTGTGGCCCCAAACATCTCCTTCCAAGAGCTCTATTCCCTGCATATCCAGGAATACCTGAATGGCGTTGGACATGGTCTTTTTGTATGATGGTGGAACCTGAATCATTCTCAGCCTGGGACATCTCTGCATCAAATTGAGGAAATCTACATTGCTGGCGCGGAAGGCCAGGTGAATCATCTTCTCATTGGAATTCAGATTTGGTATTTCATTTCTTGCGCTGACAACTCTAAGCCTCATTATTTATCACTCCAACTCTTCAAATGTATTGATAATATTAATAGACACTTGCGCTGTACACATGCGTCCAAATCGTGTTCAAGAAACGCAAAAGTTCGCTGAAAATTAGTTGACCTGTTATTCTGGAGATACGCATGTTCCAGGGTCACGGCGACAGTCAATCGGTGTGATATGCTAACAATTGTCATGCAAGGACATTTGAGAAACATCCGCTGCGTTGCTAATCCAACAGTTTCAATGATATTTGCAGGTATTTAAATGATCAACTATGATAATTGTTTTAAAGAATTGCCCAAATTGCATGTGGCGAAACCCTCGCGATGGTAGACTAAAGGCAGTGCCGTGAGGCGAATTCCGGTCGGTTTTTTGCATAGCGACTCCTGTCCAATGGATGAAATCCGATCGGGCCAAATCACGCTGGAAGCAGCAACAGCTTGAAGAGAGATCATCCAATAAAACAGCACGTTGTACCTGTTCGATTATGCCGCCAATTATGTCCGGCTGCACAAGACGGCCTCGATTGCATCGAGGAAAGAAGTGAGGGCGCTCCTCGCACCCCATTAGCTTTATATAACATATCCATGGTTGTGCTGGAGAATTAATAATTGGTCCGTCTACCTGTGTTGACGTCGATTTCGGTCGCCTTGAGACATTGCCAGCAATCTGATGCGCAACCGGGCAAACCGAATGGGACACATTCATCTGGCGATAAGATGAAATTCAGGCGCGATGGTTGATTAGAGGGGCGAAGGGAATTTAAAGAAGATAGACCGTATAGGAGAAGATCTTCATGGGCAGGGTTAAGCTTACAGACACGGTTTTCAGAGATGCTCACCAGTCTCTTCTGGCCACCAGGATGAGGACCCGAGATATGCTACCCATAGCGGAGAAGATGGACCAGGTTGGCTTCTTCTCGCTTGAAACCTGGGGTGGTGCCACGTTCGATGCCTGCATTCGGTACCTGAACGAAGATCCCTGGGAGCGGCTGAGGGCATTGAAAAAGGCCATGCCGAATACTCCAATGCAGATGCTGCTGCGCGGACAGAACCTGGTGGGATACAGGCATTATGCCGATGATGTGGTTGATAAGTTCGTGGAAAAGGCCGCCGTAAACGGCGTTGATATCTTCAGGATCTTTGATGCCGTAAACGATATTCGAAATATGGAGCGGTCGATAAAAGCTGCCAAAAAGATGGAAAAGCACGTTCAGGGCGGCATCAGCTACACACTCAGTCCGGTGCATAACAATGAGCTGTTCGCTCAGTTTGCAGTACAGCTTGCTGAGCTGGGTTGCGACTCCATCTGCATCAAGGACATGGCAGGACTGATCACGCCTAAAAATGCACACGATCTAATTCGTGCTGTGAAAAACGAGGTGAACCTGCCGATAAACCTTCATACTCATTGCACCAGCGGAATGGCCCAGATGAGCTATTTCCATGCCTGTCAGGCTGGTGTGGACATTCTGGATACTGCCATGTCTCCTCTTTCCGGCGGAAGCTCCCAGCCAGCAACCGAGAGCCTCGTGGCGTCTTTGCAGGGCACACCCTACGACACAGGCCTGGATCTCGAGCTCTTGACCGAGATCAAGAGGTACTTCGAGAAGATCATGGAGATATATGCTCCGGTCTTCAATCCCATAACTGCACGCCTGGATACCAATGTCCTGGTCTACCAGGTTCCTGGAGGCATGCTCTCAAATCTGGTCTCCCAGCTCATCGAGCAAAAGGCTCTGGACAAGTACGATGAGGTGCTGGCTGAGATTCCAAAGGTCCGAAAGGATCTGGGATATCCGCCTCTGGTCACACCCACAAGCCAGATTGTGGGAACCCAGGCAGTTCTGAACGTCATCACCGGCGACAGATACAAGATGGTTCCAAAAGAGGTAAAGGACTACGTCAAAGGGCTGTACGGAAAGTCGCCTGCAATGATCGACCCAAAGGTGCGGCTCAAAGTCCTTTGCGATGAGGAGCCGATAACTGTGCGCCCGGCTGATATGCTGCCACCGGAATATGGGAGTGCGAAGAAGGCAGTCGATGCTCTGAAGCTTGCCAAGCAGGAGGAGGACTATCTCACCTATGCACTCTATCCGCAGGTGGCCCTCAAGTTCCTTCAGGGAGCTGCTGTTGAGGAGCAGCTTGTGAAAAAGCAGCCTTCTGCGACGGTATCAACTCAGTTCAAGGCAGAGCCGATGGCACTCAATGTGGAGATCGACGGCGAATCCTATCTGGTCAAAGTGGCTCCTGCCGGCATGACCATCGAGGAGGCAAAGCCCAAAGCGCCCAAAGATGGGCTGACTGTGCCAATGCAGGGCGTCATCATCCGCTACAAGGTAAAGAAGGGAGACCACGTGGCAGAAGGAGATGCTGTGGCAGTTCTGGAGGCCATGAAGATGGAGCAGAACATCCTGGCCAACAAGAGTGGCACAGTGAAGGAGATTTACATCAAAGAGGGCACTACAGTCACACCAGGCGACGTGCTCATGACCATTGAATAGAGGCGGCATTTCTTGTTTTTGGCTCCTGCCCCTCTTTTCGCATCATTTTTCTGACAAAACAGATAAAAACCCATCCTGCATCATGCACAGGCTTGAGGAATGATTTAATGACAATTAAACGAGAACAGATTCTCATCGAGGCTCTGCCTTACATTCGCGAGTTCTATGATTCAATCATGGTTTTCAAGATCGGCGGATCGATCATGTCGGACCGCGCTGTGCTTGAGGACTTCATTCGGGATGTGGTGCTCCTGCGCTATATCGGCATTCATCCAATCATCGTGCATGGCGGTGGCCCTGAGATTTCAGAGGCGATGAAGAAGTTCGGCAAAAAGGCCGAGTTCGTGGGGGGGCTTCGCGTCACAGACAGGGAGACGCTTGGAATCGCGCGCATGGTTCTTCTCGGAAACATCAATGCCGAACTTGTAAACCTCATAGGCAAGCACGGCGGCAAGGGCATTGGCCTTTCAGGTCAGGACGGCCTGTTCCTCAAGGCCAGGAAAAAGGCACCACTCAAGATGGAGGGCATGGAGCCTGTGGATCTGGGATTTGTGGGTGACGTGGAAAAAGTCGACCCGGAGCTGCTCATGATCATGGCAGGCAAGGGCTACATTCCTGTGATCTCGCCGATTGCTGCTGATGATCAGGGCAACAACCTCAATGTCAATGCCGATACGGTGGCAGGAGCAGTTGCCGTGGCCATGAGGGCCAAAAAGCTCTTCTCGATCACCGATGTGGAAGGGGTTCGCATGAATCCCGATGACCCGTCCAGCGTCATATCCGAATTTCCAGCATCTGATTTCGACAGGCTGGTGGCAGAGGGCATCATCAAGGGAGGCATGATTCCGAAGGTCGAAGCATGCGTGCGTGTGGTCAGGGATGGAGTCGAGAAGGCGCACATCATCGATGGCAGAAAGAATCACGCCATACTCCTGGAGCTGCTCACCCAGGAGGGCGTGGGAACGATGATCAGGCGAAAGTAGAAAGATAAAGACGATAAGAGATGAGCCGAGGGATGAGGGCATGGCAAATGCCCAGTCCATTCCTTGATCACATCTAATAATCTAAAGTTCATTCTTTAGATTTTATTAATTTTGGATTTTATTAATATTTGTTATTTTCCCACTGCAAGCGTCAGGTTCCCATGCGGCATGACCACCATGCGCGCGTCCTTTCCCTGCCTCTCACGGGCCATAAAGAGAGCTTCGTCGAGGGTAGATGCGGGAGTGAAAAAGCACATCTCAACCAGCTCTTTTGGAAGAGACGAGACCAGTATGATCTGATGCTCCATTGACTCTCTGGCGAGAAATGCTGCCTTGTGCCCGCCAAACTCGTATTCCCTGCCAAAGCGCTCCCAGCAGTCCTCTGCGGAGGTCGCCTCTCTCGCCCAGCGCTCGAAGACCGGATGGCCGAGGCCCTCAGAGCATTCTGCGACCAGTATGATGCTGCCATCAGGTTTTGCGGCGTTCTTGGCATTGTCCAGGGCTTTTTGGGCCTGAAAGAGGTTGAGGTCCTTGGGCCTGCCACCTGCAGAGGTGACGACGATCTCTGCAGGCTTTACAGGTCTTCTGTACATGCGGTCAACTGTGGCGGCACCGATGCGATGAGCTGCGATAAAGTCACCTGCAACAGACTGGACGATCTCATTTCTGCCGTTTAAGACCACATTCAATATGAAATCCAGGCCAGCAATCCCTGCAGCATCCTCCATGTCCTGACGCACCGGGCTGTCCAGCCGCCCGGTGGTAGAATGGGGCTCTCTCATCAGCTCGTGGTTTTTGACTACAGACCTCACCGAACTGACACCTGGCAATACAGCCTTGGCTCCTCCGCTGTAGCCTGCATAATAGTGATACTCGATGTTTCCGGTGGCAACGATGAGCTCAGATGATGCTACGATCTCATTGACTTCTACTGGCGTGCCGCGAGCAGTCTCTCCCAAAAACACGCAATTTTGCGGATCGTGCTGCTGATGCGGCACTCCTGTGCAGTCGCGCAATAGCTGTTCCACCTCCGCAGAGGTCATTTTGCGGTGCGTTCCGAGGCCAAAAATAATCTCGATATCGGAAATGCCGATTCTCTCAAGCACATCGAGGAGTGGCGGAAGCATCAGGTGGCTGGGAGCTGGCCGGGTGATGTCGCTGGCAAGCACCACTGCGGACCTGCATCCGGCAAAATCATCCAGGCTTCTTCCAACAGGATGCGCTACAGAGCGGGCTATTTCCTCAGCAGGTGCAGCAGGCAGCTCCATCTCCTCAATTACATCCACATCGCTGACAAGGGACAGGGACATTTCAAGACATCCCATGCCATAGCCAAGACGGACCTTGCCATCACCGGAATTAAATTTCATGATCGCCAAAGGATATCGAATCTATTGCGTTTTGCTTTTCGACTATTGCATTTGGATCATCCATCTGGGATTATTCACCTGGATTATCCATTTTGAGCATGCATTCCAATTATGCATTCTAATTATGCATTTCGATTTTCATTCAGATCAGGTCTTCCAGACAAGAGCCCGGCTGAGCATCTCAGAAAAGGCATCGAAGATGGGCCGGTCGGTTCTGATGAGGAAGTGATCTGCGCCCACCTGGTCGCAGGCTGCCCTGATGCGATCGTTGTGCTCAGTCAGGCGTCTCTTGTATTCCTGCCGCTCGCCTTCTGTGACGCGGGTGATGAGGGGCTGGCCTGATTCCAGGTCCACGAACTTGACATCGCCTCCAAAGAGAAGCTCCATCTCCTGAGGGGCCAGGATCTGGATCACCAGCAGCTCATGTCCAGAGAGGCGATAGATGCTGGAGAGCACATCATCCGTATCGCCGAGCAGGTCTGATATCAGGACAACAAGGCTTGTCGATTTAAGGATGGCCTCCATCTGATCGGCGATGGAGAGCATGCTGGTTCCGCCGCGCGGAGTGATCCTGTCCAGCTCCTCTACGGATTGAAAGAGGCTGCGTCTGCCACGCTTGGGCTCGCCAGGATAGAGCTTTTTGCAGAACAGGGATATGGCATATTTCTCGTTTTCAAGAGCTGCGAGATATGCAAATCCTGCGGCAAAACGGGAGGCATAGGTGAACTTGCCCTCATAGCCCATGCTTGCGCTGCCGTCCAGCAGGATGTGAACCACAAGGCTTCTCTCCTCCTCATGCTCTCTGATGTAGAGCTTCTCGGTCCGACCGTAGACCTTCCAGTCCACAAGCTTGAAGTCATCGCCCTTGCGGTACTCCCGATAGCCGACAGGGCTGATTCCGTGGCCGAGGCGAAGCGACTTTCTGCCGCCGCTGTAGGCTGTCGATACCCGCTTCTTGACGAAGAGAGAGAACTTCGCCAGCTCAGAGAAGAACTCTGTGTCCATGATTCGTCCTTAAAGAGATTAAATAGATTATATGGATCAAAGTATAGATCAAAGAGACAGACTTTTGAGAATGTCCGAGATCACCTGATCGCGAGTAAGCCCCTTTCTTTCTGCCTCGAATCCGAGTATTATCCTGTGCCTCAGAACCGGATAGGCCATGGTGCGCAGATCGTCTTTGGAGACATAATTTCTGCCCTGCAGGAAGGCTCTGGCCTTGGCTGAGAGTATGAGGCCGATCGTGGCCCTTGGGCTGGCTCCGTACTGGACGCCAGGCCATTTGCGAGTGGCCATTATCAGTTCAACAGCCGTAGCCTTGAGGTCCTCAGCGATGGGAATATCTCTGGAAAGCTGCTGCAAAGCGATCAGCTCCTCTTTGCTGATCACTCTGTCCACAGTCGGCTCGCTTCTGGCTGTGTATCTCTCCAGGATTTTCAGCTCGTCCTCTTTGCCCGGATAGTCCATGAAGATCTTGAGCAGGAATCTGTCAAGCTGGGCCTCAGGCAGGGGAAAGGTTCCCTCCATCTCGATTGGGTTTTGAGTTGCCAGGATGAAGAATGGCTTATCCAGGAGGTAGGTCTTGTTTCCAACAGTCACCTGCTTTTCCTGCATGGCCTCCAGAAGGGCGCTCTGGGTCTTTGGAGAGGCACGGTTGATCTCATCTGCCAGGACGATATTTGAGAAGACGGGGCCAGCCTCGAAGCGGAATTTCTTTCCTTTTTCAGTCTCCTCGATGATGGTGGTGCCAGTGATGTCTGCAGGCATCAGGTCAGGGGTACACTGGATTCGGCTGTAGTCCAGGCCCAGACAGGAGGCCGTGGTCTTGACCAGGAGGGTCTTGGCAAGGCCTGGGTTGCTTTCGAGAAGCGCGTGGCCGCCTGCGAGGATGGCGACGAGCAACTGCTCGATGGCAGTGTTCTGGCCGACTATGACCCGATCGATCTCACCCCGGAGAGTTTTGAAGGTCTCCGGAGCCCGGCTAAAGACTGCTTTTTGATCATCCGACATTATTTTCTCCTTTTATCATATTCTTGAGGGGGTTTTCGTCTAATTATAGCTTTTCCCTTAGAGGAGATAAGATGCTACCAAGGCATCTCTGAGCCGCTGAATGGAGGTGGGTGGCATTCGGCCCGCAGGTCTGCACATGCTGATCTGCAGATCGAGATTTCATGAGCACGAGCTGCTGCGAATTCAGCCAGATTTTTGATTTGCAGGGTCAGGGCGGAAAGAAGCGGAGTGCGCAAACTATTCCAGGCAGATATTCCAGGCGGATAGGCGACAGGCATGTCAGAGCGAAGCGCACAGGAGGGGCGAGGGGGGGCGGAGGCCATAGGCATGGGGACAGCAGGATTGGAGCCATGCGGCACGGGTCGCAACTGAGACTGGGCGGATTTGAGATAGAACTTGAGAAAGTATTATCACCATGAAAGATGCAATAGGCCGCGGGTGCAATCTGATGGATATGAATAAAACCCTGGAGCGCATTCGCAGCATTTTAGAGGGATTCGAAGAGATTGAAACGGCATACATCTTTGGATCTTTTCTGGAGAGAGATGACATTCATGACATGGATATTGCCCTTCATCTGTGCAAAGATGAGCCACCATATCAAAGGTCCAAGCTTTCTAAAAAAATTGCCAGAAGCCTTGAAAGGGGGATTTCGCCCAGGGTTGA
>DAONDW010000068.1:0-7868 GCA_035402785.1 Methanothrix sp.
ACGTTATAATTCTTATTTTGGCATCCTGAGGCTTCAATGCCATTGAGACCTCTTTGCCATTACCTGGAGCTGTTCTGCTCATGCAGACCTCGGTTTTGAGAATCGAGCTGCTGTGCCCTTTCGCGGCTCTCTTCTGCCTCCTGGCTTTTTCCCAGTTTCTCCAGAGCATAGGCTCTCTGTTCCCGGGCCTGGATATTGGACTGGTTCCTGGCGAGGATATCATCATATGCCTCCACAGATTTATCCCAGCGCCCCATGCTGGCTGCAAGTTCGGCATTCTCGAAATCCTCCCGATCGCGGGAAGCATCGTCCTTGAGGGAATCTTCTGCCGAAAAAACCAGAAAACCCAGGACCAAAAAGAGCACAGTCAGACATCCTATTCCCGCAAGAACGCTTCCCACAAAAATGGCCTGGTCAATGGGCTTTCTGTCTGCTGCCTCTTCATCCTGGCCGAGGATTTTGAACCTCAGGCGTTCTGGTGTTATCAGGGCCAAAAGACCGGCAGCCGTTAGAAGCACTCCTGAAGGAAGCCAGGCAGCCCATCCCAGAAGGCCGACGTAATTCATCCATGCTATGTATCCAACTGGAAAGCCCAATAGCCCGCTGAACAGAATGATCCATGCAGCTTTTTTCTGGCCTTTTGCATATAATGCGCTTCCTGCTGTGCTTGCCAGGGCTAAAAACAGAAATGCAGCGCCCCCGATCTGACCAAGCGCACTCCAGCTTCCGGCAACATGGGGCGATGACATGCCCTCATTCGAAGCCAGGAGATGAGATGCGGCGATCAATAATCCAAGCAGGCTTCCAAGCAGCGAGATCGCCCGGATGGTGAGCCGATCAAGCCTATCCGAATTTCCTTGATTCGCCATGCGTTCATCGTCTTTCATTCAAAGAAGCCTCCAAAATGCCTGGCCATAGCCGGTCTCTCCTTTCAACCCAGCCTGGCACATTTGGGCATTGATTGAGTAAATCCGTCTATATCCCGCCGTCGTCTGAGCCACCACTTCAGCACCTCGCCAGCGCAGCCTTTTGCACGCTCTGGTCCTGATCATTGGCAAGCCTCTTTACCGTCTCATCCGGCGTATTGGGATTTTCAGCCACGGCCATCCGCACCATCCAGGACCAGTGTGTAGCCAGCTCAGTCAGGATGCGCTCATCAAGATTGCTGTTTCGTGCAAGTGCCTCCCTCACCTCCCAGCTTTTATCCTGGGCCATCGCTGCCAGAGCAGCAGCCGGTGTGCGCGGGTTTTGCGCAATCGTTGCCCGCACGTCCATGATCCTGTCTGCTGAGAGATAGACCAGAAGCTCATCAGGAGTTGACGGGTTTTTTGCTATGTTGTTTCTGACCTCCCAGCTCACATCCCTGACCATTTTGTTCATGGACTCAGGCTGAAGGCCTGCGTTGGATGCAGCAGCCACACGCACATGCTCATCCGGGTCTCGCGCCAAAAAGGCAAGCACAGGAGGCGTAACATTGGGACTTCTCGCCACAGCCTCGCGGACAAGGTAGCGATTCTTGTTCAGCGTGCTGTCATAGTCCACCATCTCATCTCCAGCCAGCACCTCCAGCATCTCGCCAGTTGCGTGGCTGTTGAGTGCCACTGCAGCCCTCACAAAGCCTGAGCTGTCCTCGACCAGCCGGGCCAAGACTCTATCCGGTGTGCGAGAATTGCCTGCCACTGCCTCCCTCACCCACTGCACAGCGTCCCTGGACAGGATTGCAAGAATCGTCTCAGAGGTGTCAATGCTCCAGGCCAGCTTTCTTCTCACATGCCAGTCCCACGACTTGCAGAGCACCTCCGGGTCTTCCTGCTCACTTCTGTTCTCAGGGTACATGCTCATCTTTTTATCCATCTCCTGAAGATCCTATTCATCAATTCTGTAGCAGACAAAGCCATAAACCTCATCCAGCAGTTCCTCCGTCCGCCCATCGCAGTGCTGCTCAAGCTTTCTTTCCACTACAGGCAGGCCGATGCCAGGAGATATCCGGCTGATGAGGCTCTCCTCGCCCGAAAGCACTGCGTAGCTGAGCAGGGCTTTGTATTTGCCCATGAGAACAGCCAGAGCTTCATTTACCTGATCGACATGGGCCTTGACGTCCTCCTGTCGAAGCCTCTCAAATCTCTTCTGGCTCCATCCGCCCTTCGAGTGCCTTCCCATGACATCGCTTTTGACCAGCTCTTCTGCCTCATAACCTTCCCGGCCAAGAGCCACTCCCAGGAACGTGTCGCCTGCATGAGCTGAGACGAGCAGAATAGAGGTCTCCATCATCTTCTGGATCGGCTCTATGAAAAATGTGGCACCTTCTTTCAGCAGGCTCTCGATGATTGGAAAGGGTGGCACGAGCAGCAGAGAAAAGAGCATCGGGCAGTGCAGAATTATGCAGCCCCTGCTGGATTTGATGGCACCGGCCCTGTTCCTGAGAGACACGGGAAGCGCAGCATCAGCAGGAATTTGGCCTGAATAACAGACCGTCAGGAGGTCCTCGCGGGGAGAACGCATGGCACGAAGTCTCTCAAGCAGCAGGTCCATCTCTCGCATGCCAAATTTTCTTCCTCTGGCTCTCTCATCCTTCTGAACCTGCTGCTCCTCCTGAGAATCCCTGAGCAACTGGGTGGGCGCGACCTCAGAAGAGGCCTTCTGCAGAGCGGCTTTCAGGTCCAGGCTGGCCTGCTGGCTTGCGGCTGAGAGCTTTTTGATCTTCTCGTCGCGCTTTTCGAGAGTGCGCAGGAGGTCTTCTTTTTCGCTTTTTTGTAAAGCGAGATCAGCCTCCAGCGCCGATATGCGCTCTTCCAGCTTTTTTTTGCCAAAAATGTCTACCATTCCCATCGCCTCATTGGAAATCGCTATTGTGAGCGCCTTTATTGATCTGGATTTCGGCGATCATCGCACAAAGCTTTCTATCAAGTCGAGCGATGTCGTCTCCAGGCCGCACTCTTGCAGGTGATGAGCAAGGAGGTTCGCTCTCACTCCTTCTGGATGATAGACCAGGACCTCTTCTGGCATGACATGCTCTATCATCCTCATCAGGCCTCGAAAGTCCAGGTGGTCGCTCAATCGGATGGTGGGATATGATGTATCATTTCTTCCTGTCAGAAAATATTTGTGGCGGCTTTTCACCTGACACAGGTTCCAGGGAGTGACGACATTCATGACTGATGCATCGACCCCAGTCAGGGGCCCGGCAGCCCTGCCCATCAGCTCTTGCGTAAGTATCAGGCTTTTTTCGTCCATGCCGATCTCATCTTTATAGCCCATGGCCCTCATGAGAGCCACAGCCCTCTGGGCTTTGCCAAAGGCATATGCTCCAAAGCAGGCATTTGTCTCCAAAGCCTCAGAAAATGCAGCCAGGTCATCCTCGAAGATGCACGATGGATCATATGGGTCTCCATAGTTCGCCTCCATGACCAGAAAATCGCATTTCGGAAGATGACTGTAGTCTTTGACGTCCCCTGTGACCAGCACCCGCTCTCCGGATTCAGTCTGCCATGAGAATGATGTCGAGCCAATTGTGTGGCCGGTGGGATGCGTATTCACCCTGACTCCATCGACATCTATGCTCTCTCCAACCTCAAATGTGCTGCCCTGATATTTCCTTTCGTAGCGAATTTCCAGGGCACGCGCAGTCTGCACAGATGCGATGGAGCGCGGCGAGAGCATGGCCGATTTGCCATAGTGATCGCTGTGAGCGTGGGTTATGAGATAGGCATCAGGCTGAACCGAGGCCTTGGGGGCACGGCTGGTATCTATGGAAAACAGATGGGAATCGAAACGCAGAGAAAGATGCGGCGCACAGCCTCCCCGGCTGTTGATCCTCCTCACAGCCTCCAGACATCTTCCTCCGCCAGCAATCATCTCCTCCTCCTGTCTTTCGGCTTCCAATTCATCTCATTGCGAGGCCTTTTCGATGGCCCGGATCAGTTCTTCTCTGGGAGTGACTCCAGTCCACCTCTGAACTTCCACGCCATCCTTTTCCAGTATGATGGTGGGAACAAACATGATTTCCTTTTCTGTCGCGAGATCGCCCGCCTTGTCCACGTTGATCTTCCTGAACTCTGCCCTATCGCTGAAGTCTTTAGCCAGTGCCTCGAAAATCGGACCCTGAGTCCTGCAAGGCCCGCACCATTCAGCATAAAAGTCCATCAATACAAGATTAGCCATAACATCTCCTCGACTCAAACAATCATCAGATTATATCGAATTTCACGCCGATCTTGAATATCCTGATTGTGGGCAGAACCAGCATCTTTCTGCCTGTCCTGGCCCTGATATCCTGCAAAATCTCCTGGATGCGCTCCTTTGTGGCAGAGACTGTGAACCACAGGTTGTAGCCGCTCTCGTTGGGACGCAGGTAGTTATGAGACACCTCATCGTATTCGCTGACGATGCTGGCCACGCCATCAGCATCCTCAACGGGCACGGAAATGGCTGCCAGAATTCCGCTCCGTCCCAATTTGCGCAGATCCAGGATCGGCCCGATCCTTCTTACGAGCCCGGCCTTCATGAGCTCTTCCAGCCTCTTTATGACCTCATCCTCCTTTAGCCCAAGAGCCATGCCTAAATCCTGAAATGGCCTTGGAGTTATGGGAAAGCCGTCCTGCACAGCGGCCAAAAGCAACAGGTCTGTCTCGTCCATGATTAGACCTCCAGAGAGCAGGATGGGTCAGGCCCCAGGAAATCGCCTGTCCCTGCATATGCCCTTGCCCTGCAGCCACCACAGATCTCCGAATAGTGGCATTGCCCGCACTTTCCCTTGAGAGCCCTCTCTCGCAGTGCCTTGAACACAGGTGAATTCTCCCATATCTCTATAAAATTCTTCTCCCTGATGTTTCCGGCCTTCAAAGGAAAATAGCCGCATGGAAAGACATCTCCTTTTCGAGAGACGAAGACGAACCTCCTGCCCGCCAGACACCCTCCGGCACGACCCTTTTTCGATCGCGCTATCCGTGCATACTGGGGCGCACATGTGACCTGCACCTCAATGTCTCGCGCGTCATGCAGCCGGTCTATTTCCAGAAGTATATCCTCCTGCTTTTGAGCTGAAAGCAGATCTGCCTCACTGCCCCGACCGGTCGCAACCAGGAAAAAGAAGTGCAGAGCGCGGGCCCCCAGCCTTTCGGCCAGATCGAACATTCCTTTTGCGTCGCACTCATTTCTGCCGGAGACTGTGTAATTGATCTGAAAATCCACCTTGCCAGAGAGGCACTTTATTCCCTGCATAGCCTGATCAAAGCTTCCCTGGCCGCGCATGCTATCATGTCCTCTTGCATTTGCAGCATCGAGGCTGATGCTGACCCTGGATATTCCTGATTGGGCAATTTCGTCAGCGACCTGTGGGGTTATGGTGGTGCCATTGCTCGCCAGAGAGACGCGAAGACCCAACCCTGCCGCATGGCGGGCCAGACGAAATATATCGGGCCGCAGTATGGGCTCGCCGCCGCTCAGGATAAGAAGGGGATGCAGCGTTGCGACTTCATCCAAAAAAGAGAGCGCTTCTTCTGTTGAAAGCTCGTCAGAGTCGGGCTTCACACAGGCAGATGCGCGACAGTAGCTGCAGGCCAGGTTGCAGGCAGCAGTAACCTCCCAGGCTACAATCAACATCACAGCAGGCCTTTTTTCACCAGCAGCTCGGCATTGAGTATGCTGGCTCCGGCTGCACCGCGTACTGTGTTGTGGCCCATGCAGATGAACCTGATTCCGGACCTGATTCTGCCGACGGATACGGCCATGCCGTTGCCGCGTCCGCGATCAAGCCTTGGCTGAGGCCTGTCCGGCTCATCCTTGACTATGAGCGCCTTTTTCGGCGACGTTGGCAGATCGGAGAGGCCGGGATCAAAGTTCAGCATGGCCTTCTTGACCTCTTCTGGTGTGGGATTATCCCTCATTGTCACCCAGATTGCCTCGGTGTGTCCGTCCATGACTGGCACGCGATGGCAACTGGCGCTCACTGTGAAGTCGGCGTTGACGATCTTCTCGCCATCAAAGTGCCCCAGGATCTTCTGCGGCTCGGTCTCAACCTTCTCCTCCTCGCCGCCGATGTATGGAATGACGTTTCCAAGTATCGCCATGGACGGGACGCCTTCATATCCGGCTCCTGATACAGCCTGCATGGATGCAACATGAACGCTCTTGATTCCGAATTTCATGAGGGGCTTGAGTGGAAGTGTGAACATGACTGTGGTGCAGTTGGGATTGGTGGTGAGGTATCCATCCCAGCCGCGCTTTTCGCGCTGCACCTTGATGATATCCAGGTGGTCTGCATTGCATTCTGGGATGAGCAGTGGCACATCCTGCACCATGCGGTATGAGCTGGTATTGCTGGCTACAGCACAGCCTGCTGCTGCGAAGGCAGGCTCCACAGTCTTTGCGTCATCGGCTGGAAGCGCAGAAAAGACGATATCAGCATCGACCTCTCGCGGATCGACGTTGACCACAGTCATCTCTGCGATGTCATCCGGAAGCTCGCTCTCCAGACGCCACTTGGCAGCATCTTTGTATTTCTTGCCTGCGCTCCTCTCCGATGCCGCAAGGCTTGATAGCTCGAACCAGGGATGATTCTTCAGTCCTTCAATGAAGCGCTGTCCAACAGCACCCGTGGCACCTAAGACGCCAGCTTTGATCTTGGCCATTATCAATCACCTAAATCTAATTGGGGGCATACTGCCACGGGTGTATATATTTCTTGTCCGAAATGAGGGAAGAGACCAAAAAAAGTGTTATGGATTTGATGATTGCGGGGTGGATCACAGCCCTGCCTGAGGCCCTATTCAAATTATATAGCCCTTGGCGAATTCGCGGTTGACCTCGACTACCTCCTGATTGAAGTGCTTGAGGGCGTCAGGGATTGCTCCGAGAAGGTCGGCCTTCTCCTGTGTGTCCACCACTGCTCCGTGTGGCACGAACCTGCCCTCAGCAAGCCTGACTCCTATGACCGCCGCGGCATGGCCCACAAAGCACTTCTTTTCCAATGTCGAGGCATGAACAACTGAATTGAATCCCACAAAGCATCCGTCGCCCATCTTCATTGGCCCGTGGATGACTGCACCATGGGCGATCGAGATCTCACGGCCCAGCTCAATTGAGCTTCCCATCAGGCCGTGAAATATGACGCCATCCTGAAGGTTGCATCTGTCGCCGATGATGATGGGGTTTGCCTCATCTGCTCGCAGGGAGACAAACGGCCCCACGAAGACCTCCTCGCCAATTCGCACGTCGCCTATGACCATTGCAGATTCGTCCACATAAGCAGAGGCCGCAATCGTTGGCATGCACTCATTTTTGTTCCATGATGTCTTGGGGTTGGCCTTAAGCATTTTAGCACCACCTGTCCAGTTATTCTCTACTCACATTAAAAGAGATTACCATCAATGATAATGTATAAGTTAACGTATAATTTGTTGTCACAGCCATTGGGCGGTTTTTCGGTGATCAAATATTCTTTTTAACGCACACTTGATGAGAAGCGAATCCTGATGTAAATTGACATGAATATTTTTGCGATATGTGCAATATTATAATCTATAATCGCGACAATTGCCGCCAAATTTAAATATATGAGAGACGAAATTAGCCATGAGCCATTGAATAATCCTTCAAAGGTTAAGGGGGGATGAATCATGATAAATAATGAATAGATTATATTAAATATTGTGGTTATTGTTTTAATATTATGTATTAAATGTGAATAACTGTCGATGTGAAGGTGTAAAACTTATGGCAGATGATGTGAAGATATTTGGCATGCCTGCCGAATCTGGGCGATGGCTGCTGATCCTTATCGGTACAATTATTGAGCTGTGCCTTGGTGCCGTGTATGCTTATAGTATTATTAGCGTTCCATTAAAGAAGATCTTTACTGCTCCTGTGGC
>DAONDW010000069.1:0-7813 GCA_035402785.1 Methanothrix sp.
CAGGTGCGCGGACGCTACACGTCATCGCAGTCAAGAACTATCGAGGCGTGAAAAATAGACAGCCCTGTGCCGGGATTGGGGACATGGTCATAGTATCTGTGAAGAAGGGAACTCCCGAGATGAGAAAGCAGATCTTCAAGGCTGTCATCATCCGCCAGAGAAAGGAGTTCCGGAGGCCTGACGGCCTGCGAGTTAAGTTCGAGGATAACGCCGCCGTGATCGTGGATGACGAGGGCGTTCCCAAGGGCTCGGAGGTCAAGGGACCGGTGGCCCGCGAGGTAGCGGAGAGGTTCTCCAAGGTCGCTTCTGCGGCGTCCATGATTGTGTGATGATTATGATTACGAAACAGCCAAGGAAGCAGCGGAAGGAGAGATATACCGCACCGCTGCATAGGCGTCAAAAGTATATGCATGCACCCTTGAGCAAGGACCTGCGCGAAGAGCTGAAGAAGCGCAATGCACAGCTTCGCAAGGGCGATACTGTCAAGGTCATGCGAGGTGACCATGCTGGCACCGAAGGCGAGGTCGAGGAAGTGAACCTCAAGAGGTGCACCATCAAGGTCACAGGCGTGAGCAACTACAAGGCCGATGGAACTGAAGTGCCCAGAACCATTCATCCATCCAATGTCATGATAGTCAAGCTCAACCTTGAGGACTCAGAGAGAGAGAAGATCTTCGCGAGGCGGTCGCAATGAGCAGACATCAAAAGAGAGTAACGGTTCCAGTGAGCTGGCCCGTATCCAGAAAGATCCATGCATGGGTTGCCAAGACCAGCCCAGGGCCTCATTCTGCAGCAGAAAGCATGCCACTGCTTATGGTCATCCGTGATCTGCTAAAGCTCGTGGACAACGCCCGCGAGGCCAAGAGAGTTCTTTATGAGGGCAAGGTGCTGGTGGACGGACGGGTCCAGAAGGACTACAAGCTGCCGATCGGCATCTTCGATGTCATATCCGTTCCAGCAAATGACCAGCAGTTCCGCATGCTAAAAGACGAGAGCGGAATGTTCTATCTCAGCCTTCTTGAGCCGGGCAATGTCCGAAAGCTCGCTCGCATTGAGAACAAAACATTCCTCAAGGGCAAGAAGCAGCAGCTCAATCTGTCCGATGGCTCAAATAAGCTCGCGGAGGGCGATTTCAAGGTCGGAGACTCTTTAGTCCTCTCCATTCCCGATAAGAATATCGAGGAGCGGATCGGCTTTGAGATCGGCAATCTGGCCATGGTTGTGGGCGGAAAGCATTCCGGCCAGACCGGCAAGATCAAGGAGATCATAACCGTGAAGAGCTCCCAGCCCAACCGGGTCATAATCTCCGGGGACCATGAGTTCGAGACCATCGAGGATTATGTTTACATGATCGGAAAGGATGCTCCAGTTATCAAGTTGGGGGCCGTTAGATGAACGCCAATCTCGTTCCACGGATCGACAAGGTCGTAGTGCATGTGGGCGTAGGCGAGAGCGGCCAGAGGCTGGTCAATGCTGAATCCATCATGAAGGCCATCACCAAGCAGCAGCCCGTCCGTTCCATTGCCAAAAAGACCCTGCCAAACTTCGGCATTAAAAAGAATGAACCCATCGGTGCCAAGCTCACTCTGAGGGGAAAGGCAGCCGAGGATTTCCTGGCCATTGCATTGAAAGCAGCAGGAAGTGCTCTTAAAAAGAGCCAGTTCGATCGGCAGGGAAATTTCTCCTTTGGCATTGAGGAGCATACAGACTTTCCAGGCATGCGATACGATCCCGAGATCGGCATATTCGGCATGGATGTATCCGTTGCCCTGAAGAGAGCAGGCTACAGCATTGCTTTGAGGCGCATCGCCCAAAAGAAGCTTCCTGCTCGACAGAGACTCAATAAGGACGACACAATGCAGTTCGTGGCAAAGAAGTTCGGCATTGAGATCCTGGAGGCAGCATGAAGAAAGGAAAGAAGGTCTTCGGAAGAGGCGCAAATCTGTGCAAGCGCTGTGGAAATAAGAATGGCCTGGTAAGAAAGTACGGGATATACCTGTGCCGGCAGTGCTTCCGAGAGATCGCCCCAGAAATGGGCTTTGAAAAGTATTCGTAGGTGGTTGCATTGTTACTGGATCCACTGGCCGACGCCCTGTCTGTAATAAAGAATGCAGAGAGCGTAGGCAAGCCTGAGTGTATCATTCATCCCGCCTCCAAGCTCATAGGAAGAGCTCTGAAGGTAATGGCAGATAGAGGATACATAGGCGAGTTTGAATTTGTTGACGACGGAAAGTCGGGAATGTTCCGAGTGAAGCTCCTGGGAAGGATCAACCGCTGCGGTGTGATCAAGCCCCGGTTTTCCACTAAGGTGACCGAGATGGAGAAATGGGAGAAGCGATTCCTCCCGGCCAGGAACTTTGGAGTCCTGATTCTGAGCACCAGCAAGGGCGTCATGGCCCATTCCGATGCCAGGTCTCAGTCACTGGGCGGTCATCTCCTGGCTTATGTATATTAGGTGGTCGCAATGGTTAAAGAAATTGCACGACAGGTAGAGATTCCTGAAGGGGTCACTGTAAGCCTCGATCAAAATACCATCAAGGTAGTGGGGCCGAAGGGCGAGATCTCCAGGCTGCTTTCCTATCCTGACATTGAGATCACAAAAGAGGATTCTCAACTGGTCGTGAATTCCAGGCTCGATAGAAAGCGCCACCGAGCAATGGTTGGAACACTGGCCGCACACATCAAAAACATGATTGTGGGTGTAACATCAGGCTATGAGTACAGGATGAAGGTTGTGTACTCCCACTTTCCAATTCAGCTCAAGGCAGCATCAGACGAGGTCGTCATTAACAATTTCCTGGGTGAGCGGAAAGCTCGATCCGCCAGGATTCTGCCAGGTGCAAAGGTCGAGATAGGCAAAGATGAAGTGACGATTACAGGCATCGACAAGGAGCAGGTTGGCCAGACGATGGCCAATATAGAGCAGGCTACCAGGGTGCATGGATTCGATATCAGGGTATTCCAGGACGGAATATATCTGGTGGACAAGAGGTGACGAGGATGGCAGAGAGGTTGCTGAGAGTTAGAACTCGGCAGAAGTCAAAGAAGCCTGAGTTCAACTTCCATGATTCACATAAAAAGAAGCGGCTGGGCACCAGCTGGCGAAAGCCTCGCGGCCTGCACAATAAGCTCCGGCAGCAGATAGCTGCTAAAGGCAAGCTGGTTAGACCAGGCTTTGGAAGCCCCAAAGCTGTTCGGGGATACCATCCCTGCGGCCTGCCTGAGGTGCTGGTTTATAATGTAGCAGATCTTGCGAAGGCGCAGGGTTCAGCAGTGCGAATAGGTGCGGCTGTGGGCAAGAAGAAGCGCATGGAGATCCAGGAAAAGGCTGCTGAAAGCGGCCTGAAGGTTCTCAATGCCAGGGGAGGTGCCTAGATATGCCTGGCTTTACAACCCAGCGGCGTCTGGCCGCCAGTGAGCTCAAGGTCGGAGAGAGCCGCGTCTGGATCAATCCGGATCCAGAGGTGGCAGGAGAGCTTTCCGATGCCATCACTCGCGAGGATATTCGATCTCAAATCGAGTCAGGAAACATCAAGGCAGTGCCCAAAAAAGGCAACAGCAGAGGCAGAATCCGGGCACGAGCCGAGAAGCGCGCCTATGGTCACTGCAAAGGACCGGGACACAGAAGAGGCGCAAAAGGTGCCAGAGCACCCAGAAAAGAGCAGTGGATGACCAAGATCCGGGCTTTGAGAAGAAAGCTCAAGGAGCTGCGTGAAGGCGGACAGATAGACAAGCACGCCTATCGTATGCTATATCGCAAGTCCAAGGGCGGCGAGTACAGGAATCTGGCGCATCTGAATGGATACATCAAGGCCAAGGGCCTTGCCAGGGGTGAATAACTTGGCTACAGGACCTAGATACAGAGTTCCCTTCCGCAGACGGAGAGAAGGCAGGACCAATTATCACGTCAGATATAAGTTGATACTATCGAAGAAGCCCAGAGTAGTTGTCCGAAAAAGCAATGCCAGCACCACATTGCAGCTTGTGCTGGCCGAGCAGACGGGCGACAAGACCCTTCTCACGGTCAATTCCAGGGAGCTCAAGGACTTTGGATTTACATTCAGCAAGGGCAATTTGCCTGCAGCCTATCTCACAGGCCTTCTGTTCGGCAAGAAGATGCTGGCTCTCGGCATGAGCGAGGGAATTGCAGACATCGGTCTGCATGCCTCCACCAAGGGCAACAGGATCTATGCTGCCATCAAGGGCGTTATAGACGCAGGTGTAGCTGTGCCCGCTGGCAGTGAGATATTCCCGGATGATTCCAGGATTTCCGGAGAGCACATAAAGAAATACACCGGAGCGGATATCGTGGCCCAATTCGAGCAGGTTCGCGAGAAGATACTGGGGTGAACTTATGATGGACAAGAAGAAGAAGCGCGATTTCTATCAGGAAGAGTGGGTCCCCAGGACAAGGCTGGGCAAGCTCGTCTTTGAGGGCCAGGTAACCACATTCGATGAGGCGATTGCCTCCGGCCTGCCCATCAAAGAGGCGGGTCTAATTGATGTGCTGATACCAGGGCTTGAGGATGAGGTGCTGGATATCAACATGGTTCAGAGGATGACCGACTCCGGAAGAAGAGTCAAATTCAGAACCACAGTGATCGTGGGCAATAGAGATGGCTACATTGGGCTTGGAGAGGGCAAGGACGTCCAGGTTGGAAAGGCCATCAAGAAGGGCATCGACAACGCCAAGATGAATATCATGAAGGTCAAGCGGGGCTGCGGTAGCTGGGAATGCGGCTGCGGTCAGGCGCATACAGTGCCTTATGAGGTAATCGGCGAATCCGGAAGCGTGCGGGTAGTGCTCATCCCGGCTCCTCGCGGCCTCGGCATTGCAGCCGGTGAAACATCCAAAAAGGTTATGGATATGGCAGGCATCAAGGATGTCTGGACCAGGACAGCCGGATCCACGCGCACGACCCTCAACTTTGCCAAGGCAACCTACAATGCGCTCATCAATACCATACAAGTGAGGGCCTGAAGATGTTTGCCATAGTAAGATTGAGAGGCGAGGTAAACCTCAGGCCGGAGATCAAGTCGACCTTGGAGATGCTGCGCATGCACAGGGTCAACCATTGCATCATCGTCCGGGAGGATGAGCATTTCCGGGGCATGATCCAGAAGATAAAGGATTATGTCGCATGGGGTAAGATCGATGATGATACACTGGCAATGCTCCTGGAAAAGCGCGGAAGGCTCTCTGCAAATCGCAGGCTGACAGAGCAGTTCCTGAAGGAGAATACTTCCTATCGCTCCTTCAAGGAATTGGCGTCAGCCGTGAACTCAGGTGCAGCAAGCCTGAAGGAGCTTGGAATCAAGCCCATTTTCAGGCTGCATCCGGCCAGGAAGGGCCTGAAGACCATCAAGAAGACCGCACAGCAGGGCGGAGATTTGGGCTTCCGAACTGATCTCGCGGATCTTATCAATAAGATGAGGTAGAAGCAATGGTTAGATCAAAGACAAAGGAGCGCAGAGGCCACAGGACCTATCACGGCAAGCACAAGAATCAGCGAGGAGGCGGTACTCGCGGTGGCCGTGGCGATGTTGGCAAGTGCAAACATCACTTCATGCGCTCGATTCTTCTCGGAACCCAGATGGGCAAGCATGGATTCGTCCGGCTGCCTCTCACTGAGGAGATCGAAACCGTCAATGTCGACGTGCTGGACCAGATGGCAGGCCCGGACGGCATCGTTGAGATTTCCGAGATGAAGGTTCTTGGCCGCGGCCAGGTAACCCGGAAGCTCAATGTCAATGCTGCTGGATTCTCTGCGACGGCTAAGAATAAAATCGAGGCTGCTGGTGGTCAAGCAGTAGTAGTATGAACCAGCAGAGTTTCTTTTATGCGATAGAGCCCTTTGTGCGCCGGCTCCCTTCAGTGGAGCGGCCCACAGGGCACGTCCATTTTAAGAGAAAGCTAAGCTGGACTTTAGCCATTCTGGTGCTCTATTTCGTCCTGGGCAATATTCCTTTATTTGGGCTATCCAAGGCGTCCATAGATATATTCAGCGCATACCGGGCCTTTTTTGCAGGATCCTTTGGCTCGATGATGCTGCTTGGCATTGGTCCAATAGTCACGGCTTCCATCGTATTGCAACTCCTTGTGGGTGCCCAGATAATCAAGCTCAATCTGAGCGATCCCCGCGATCAGGCAATCTATCAGGGCACGCAAAAGGCCCTGGTGTTCGTGATGGTAGCAGTAGAGGCTCTGCCTCAGGTAATGGGTGGCTATTTGTTGCCCGATTCAGGGCTGGCCAGCACTCTTGGCGTCTCCACGGGCATATTATCCTTATTGATCTTCATTCAGGTCTTCATAGGCGGCTCTCTCATCGTTTACATGGATGAGGTTGTCTCCAAATGGGGCGTGGGCTCAGGCGTAGGTCTATTCATCGTGGCAGGAATTGCTCAGCAGCTCGTGACAGGTATAATCAACCCTGCGTCTGGAGACGGCGGGCTTCCTGTGGGCATCATTCCAAAGTGGGCCTATATCTTCTGGCATCAACTGATTGGCTTTGATACCATATTCACCTCAGAGGGGCTGCAGTACATCTTCGTCACAGGCGGAATCCTCGCACTTATATCGACCATCATGATCATCCTGCTGGTCGTTTTGGTGGAGTCAACCAGAATCGAGATACCTCTGGCTCACAGCCGTGTGCGTGGAGCACGCGGGCGTTTTCCTGTCAAGCTGGTGTACGCCTCGGTTCTGCCAATGATCCTGGTGAGAGCCATTCAGGCCAATATCGAGATGCTTGGAGCACTCATTGCTGCAAAGATCGGAACTGTGACAACAGCCACAGTCACGGGCGAAGGAGTAACCACGATCTACACTGGATATTCGAGCATTCTCGGCAATTTCATATCTCAGGCAAAATACAATGTGGCCACCGGCGCGGCCATCAGCGGGTCATCACCATCGCCGATCTCCGGGCTGATGTATTATCTTTCGCCGATCCATGGTCCGAGCAACTGGATACCGAGCATGGTTGCATCATCAAATGCCGGAATGTCTGAGCTTGGCTTTGCACCAATTGCAGGATGGCAGATCCTATTGCATGTCCTCACCGACTCGGCTTTCCTCATCATCGGAGGCATTCTCTTTGCCATCTTCTGGATTGAGACAACAGGCATGGGACCCAAGAGCGTGGCCACCAAGATCCATAACTCAGGCCTGCAGGTTCCAGGATACCGCAGAAATCCTGCATCCATTGAGAAGCTGATGGAGCGTTACATCCCCAAGGTGACTGTCATTGGCGGAGTGATCATCGGCCTTCTCACATTGATCGCCAGCCTGCTTGGCACATTGGGCGGCGCTGGTGGAACCGGATTGCTTCTGGCTGTGAGCATTGTCTACAGGCTCTATGAGCAGATAGCAAGCGAACAGATACAGGAGATGTATCCGATGATGCAGAAGTTCTTCGGAGCATCGGCATGAATTCCAAGCTGACAGAATCTCTGGACAGGGTCGCCATGGCGGTTGGCTTTGTCCTCTTTTTTGGGATTATGATCAGCAAGGATCTACGAGACAATCTTGGAATTTTAACAGGACACCTGATAGGATGGCTTCCAGATATTCTTCCATTCCATGTGGTGCTTTTCATCCTTGCAGCCGTAACCGGCCTATATGCCAGCCTCATTCAGAAATATACAATGGACTGGGATTTTCTGCGGGCACAGCAGGATAAGATGAAATCTCTGCAGCGAAGGATGAAAGAGGCACAGCTATCTGGAGATCAGGCTAGAATTCAGGCCATGCAAAATGAGCAGATGAAGATGGTATCAGATCAGGGCAAGATGATGCAGATGCAGTTCAAGC
>DAONDW010000070.1:0-4549 GCA_035402785.1 Methanothrix sp.
ATACGGGACCGCCCAATTCCTCCCCACCCTGAAGGATGGGGACTCCTTGGGCAACAAGTTGAACCGATAAGCGTAATATAAACCAGAAATGCATAAACATGCGTTCAGGTGGGTCTGAGACAGGCATATCCGACGAGCATTACATAATAGATTCAAACGGCAATAGAAAGGAATTGATAAAGGCGGATCCCGGGAACACCACACAGAGGTGTTCTGCTTGTGCAAGCCGCGTAAATAAGGATCTGTCTGTACGAGTACATGAGTGCCCCTATTGCGGATTCTCATGCAATCGTGACTACAATGCATCCAGGAACATACTCATCACAGGGAGGAAACAGCCCACAGCGCCCATAGAACCAAAACCGCTACATAACATATCAGTGAGGCAAGTATTGGCGATGAAGTGTGAATCCGCGCCCTTCAGAGGGCAGTAGCTCACGAAGCTGGTCGCAATGACGTTTTCTCCATCTTGCTGGATACAGACAGCATAGTATTATGGCACAGATCGACTGTATACAGGTAGCACAGCCTATGGCACAGCATATGAGAGGCAGATTCAAATGACTCAAGCAAAGATCGGCGACACCGTAAAGGTGCATTACAGTGGCAGGCTGGATACTGGAGTTCTTTTTGACACCTCAGAGGGATCAGATCCCCTGCAATTTGAAATTGGCTCCAATAAACTCATTCCTGGTTTCGAAGAGGCAGTGGTGGGAATGAGCCCTGGAGAGACCAGGACAGTCCACATTCCGCCTGAAAAAGGCTATGGCCTGTACCGGGAGGACCGGGTGATAAAAATCGATAAAAAGGATCTCCCGGAGGACATCATACCAGCAGAAGGCTTGACCCTGGAGATCTCTGCATCAAACGGAGTAATGGTTCCTGTGCAGATCACTGAAGTCGAAGATAGCACGGTAACAATCGATGCAAACCATCCTCTTTGCGAACAGGTCCTGATTTTTGAGATAACGCTTGTGGAGATAGTGAGCAGCAAAGAGGACAAGGGCCAATAGAAAAATCTCTCGCCCTCGCGATCGTATGAGATCAGATCCCAGGAGAATAGCCGTTCTCCGGTTTCATTTGCACATGAATAATGCATAACAGGAGATGGATAACTGGCGGGAATCAACTGATGCTTTTGGGCGATCCCTGAAATCAAGTGAAAGAGCCGTTTTTGCCGTACCACACATTTTTATAGGAAACAGGGAAATATCTGACAACCGAGGAGAGGGGCTTGAGAGAACACAAATTAGATATATCATCAGAAGAGAAGATAAGACAGGATTATGGCCACTGCCGTTCGGAGGGGACGGCAGTAATAATAAATTTAGGTGGGGACTAATTTTGGCTGACCGTGCAGCGGTATTCATCGATGGTGCATATCTTACCAAGATTCTTGATGTCGATTTTGGCAAACCCAAGATCGATCTGGCTGGATTTTCGGACATTTTATGCGGCAAATACGAGAGACTCAGGACATACTATTACAATTGCATGCCTTACCAGAGCTGTCCACCCACAGAAGAGGAGAGGCGCAGATTTGCCTCCATGGACAAGTTCGTCTATACTCTGAGAAAGCTTCCCAGATTTGAGGTAAAACTTGGCCGCCTTGGATGTGTTGGTGGAGAGTTCATTCAAAAGAGAGTGGACATAGCACTTGCCGCCGATCTGGTGCGGCTCAGTTGCGGCAGAATGATTCAAAAGGCCGTCCTGGTCACCGGTGACAGCGATTTTCTGCCTGCCATCGAAGCAGCGAAAGAAGCAGGCGTTCTCGTAACCCTGTATTACTCCAAGAGTTCCATTCATGACGAACTGCTTTCGGCAGTCGACGAAAGTGCAACCATCGACCAGGAGCTGATCAGCCATGTGGTCAGATAACAGTGGCTAAATTCTATTTTTTAAAATGAAATCCACATGTCCGCAGGTTCTTCAGGTCTTCTGGAGTCAACGGAAATGCTTTGCAGATAGCGGGCCTTATAGGGTATATCCGGCACCGCTTGCTTTTTGTATCGAGGGCAGGACAATGCCCGCAGCATCTTCCGCACCCAACGCACCCACCGCCCCTCTTCGCCTGCCATTCGATGGCTTTTTCCTTATTCAGGTACCAGATAATTCTTCTTCTTATCCATCCATCCAACATAGAAAACCTGCTATGTCATTGATATTTGACGTGTTACTTGCTGTCAGGGATGCTCTTGTCCATGACCTGGCATTTGGTGCGAAGGAATGGTTAAAAAGATTACGCCTGGACCAATTTGATATGGCAATCCTTAAGAAGAATGCAATGCATTGATTGATATGTTCCGGGAGATGAAAACGAATGAAGAGCCTTAAGGGTACTCAAACCGAGAAAAATCTGATAACAGCATTTGCTGGAGAGTCGCAGGCCAGAAATAGATACTCGTATTTTGCATCACAGGCAAAAAAAGAAGGATACGAGCAAATCGCAGCGATATTCCTCGACACAGCCGATAATGAAAAGGAGCACGCAAAAGTCCTCTTTAAGCTTCTGGAAGGCGGGGAAGCTGAGGTAGCAGCGCGTTTTCCGGCAGGGGTCATAGCCAGCACAACAGCCAATTTGCTTGAGTCGGCAAATGGCGAGAGATTTGAACACTCTGAGATGTATCCATCCTTTGCCAAAACTGCTGAGATGGAGGGCTTTCCTGAAATAGCCAATACATTTCTCAATATTGCCGCGGCAGAGAAGGGGCATGAGAAAAGGTATCTCTCGCTCAAGAAAAATCTGGATGAGGGCAAAACCTTCAAAAGAGATGGCAAGATAGTCTGGAGATGCCGGAACTGCGGATATATGCATGAAGGCAGTGAGGCTCCCAAGGAATGCCCGGCCTGCAAGCATGAGCAGGCATATTTTGAGGCGTTTGGAGAAGTTTATTGATAAATCACCCGGCACCATGAATGCAGCATGTGATCAGGCATCAATTTTTATTTATTTTTGTCAGATTTATTGATAGCGCAGCATATTTAAACATGCGAGACGATGGTGCAAAATAATGACTGGCATGAATCGAGCAATTCTCATTCTGGCTGTTCTGATGGCACTGGTTATTTTCGTCCAATGCAGATCGATGGTCAATTTGGCAGGCGAGGACGGAAATCAGCTCTTTAGAGAAATTGCCAACAATTCTACAGAAAATTCGTCTCTCAATCTCTCAATCAATTCCTCAGGAGTAGAACTGGCGGGTGATGCTGGAAGCACATTGATGAATGATGTAATCAACGCCTCAAAAAATCTCTCTGATTGGGGGAACAAGCCGCCCAATGCCCCTCTTCCACCAAAGTATGACGCAAAGACGGCCATGGCAGTTCAGGTTCTGAGGGTGAATCATGGCTATGCCTGAATCAACCGGAAATATGGAACTGACCTGATTTGAGACTATTGACTGGAATATTGGGAAAATTGGGAGAATCCACATGAAAGCATTAGTGTTTGCCCTTATCTGCATATTCGCAGTTGCAGCATTCATCTCATCATCGTTCGGCTATCAGGATGTGGGGGGTAACTATGGGTCTAGCTGGCTGGAAAACTATGGGACCATGCCTGTGAGCACCCTGGAGACGGCTAATGATCTCTGGAGCTGGGGGAAAGCACCCAAGGGATATACTCTCATGAACGGCACAGCTTATCCGCCAGGAACCGCACCACAATGGTATTATCCCTATAGCTATGCAGATAGCGCACCGATAATCATCAATAAGTCCGATTCCCGTTATGAGCAATCATCCAGCAATTATGCAGATCCGTGGCTTCTGGCTCAGCTTTCAGGACGGCCCGTGAAGACCATTTATGATCCTCACAGCGTGCTGTTCTGAGACAAAGGCAGAAGAATCTGCAGGCATTCAGCTCCCGCTCATGCTACAAGCGGGTCCTGACAGCCATTGATGGCAAAGGCCTCCTCTCTTTCGATGCATGTGGGACAGGTGCGGCAGGGCCGCTCTTCTCCCCTGTAGCATGACCAGGTCATCTCGTATGGCACATGCAATTGAAGGCCAAGCTTCACAATCTGGGCCTTGCTCATGTTCACAAATGGTGCCTGCAGCTCCACAGGATGCCAGGCGGTTGCTAGCCGGATGGCAGGACGCAGGGCCTCGACGAACTCTGGCCGGCAGTCGGGATAAATGGTGCTGTCGTTTTTATGAGCTGCATAAAAGACCTCCGGGATCTCGTGAGCCTCCGCATAGCCAGCTGCGATCGCAAGCATGATCATGTTTCTATTTGGCACCACAGTTTTTTTCGCTGCCTCCTCGGTATAATGGCATTTTGGGATATCCATTCCACCAAGAAGTGCACTGTCTCCCAAAAGGCAGGCCAGCGATCCGAGATCGACGATCCTGTGAGCGATATTCAGCCTGCTGGCAATTGCAGCAGCGCATTTTATCTCCTTTTTATGCCTCTGGGCATAGTTGAAGGTCAATGCCTCCACCTGATAGCCCTCGCTCAACATCCTGTACAGCAGCGTGGTCGAATCCACGCCACCGGAAAGAATTAAAACGCCTCTCATTTGCCCACCATACCAGCTATTCAATTGAG
>DAONDW010000070.1:4649-7781 GCA_035402785.1 Methanothrix sp.
CATCATGCTCGCCCGCGCCAAAAAGGTTTTACCCTGGCAGCACTTTTACTCTGGGGATGTTCAACAAGATCCTGATCGCAAACCGGGGAGAGATCGCCATCCGGGTGATGCGCGCCTGCCGGGAACTGGGCATCTCAACCGTGGCCGTCTACTCCGAGGCGGACAAAAATGCCCTTTTCGCAAAATACGCAGACGAGGCAGTCTTCATAGGACCGGCCCCCTCCCGCCAGAGCTACCTGAAGATCGATAACATCATCAAAGCCGCCCTGGACACTGGAGCACAGGCCATTCATCCGGGCTATGGCTTTCTATCAGAGAACACCCACTTCGCATCATCCTGCGTGGAAAATGGAATAGTCTTCATAGGCCCGCCGTCTTCTGCCATCGATGCCATGGGGTCCAAGATCACAGCCCGCCAGACCATGAAGGATGCAGGAGTTCCCATTGTGCCCGGAATTGAGGAGGGCATCAGCGATCCGGATGTGGCAGCAGAGATCGCTGAAAATATAGGCTATCCCATCATCCTCAAACCGGCTGCAGGCGGTGGTGGAATCGGCATGAAAATCGTTCAGAGCCGCGACGAATTGATGCCTGCACTCACCTCATCTCAATCTGTGGCGAAAAGCGCCTTTGGCGATGACACAATCTACATCGAAAAGTATCTGACCGAGCCGCGACATATCGAGTTTCAGATCCTGGCCGATAATCACGGAAAGACGATCTATGTCTCGGACAGGGAATGCTCCATTCAGCGACGCCATCAGAAGCTTATTGAGGAATCGCCATCACCCGTCATGACCGAGGAGCTGCGCCAGAAAATGGGTGGCATCGCAGTCAAGGCCGCCAAAGCCATCGGATATACCAGCGCAGGCACAGTGGAGTTCATGTACTCTCGCGGCGACTTCTTCTTCCTTGAGATGAACACCCGCCTGCAGGTGGAGCATCCAATAACTGAGATGGTAACAGGAGTGGACCTGGCCAAAGAGCAGATACTGGTTGCAGCAGGCTATCCCCTGAGATACGATCAGAGCGACATGAAGATCAATGGCTGGGCCATTGAATGCCGCATAAATGCCGAGGATCCCCTCAACGACTTTGCCCCATCACCCGGAAAGATCAAGCGCTACCGGAGCCCCGGCGGCCCTGGCATTCGCGTGGACAGCGGCGTTTACACCGGATATGTCATCCCGCCGTACTACGACTCGCTGATCTCCAAGCTTGTGGCCCACGGCAGAGATCGAAAGGAGGCCATCGCCAGGATGGAGAGGGCTCTTTACGAGTACATCATAGTTGGCGTCAAGACCAATGTCATATTCCATAAAGCTGTCCTGAGAAACCAGAGATTCCGGAGCGGCGACATAAACACCCACTTCATCAAAGAGGAGAACATCATAGAGTCAGTTAAGAATGTGGCCCGGGAGGATTGCGATAAAGGAAAGTCCCTGGCCTCGGCTCTGGGAGCAGACGACCGCCAGGTTGCAGCAATCGCTGCAGCCGTCGGATCCTATCTCAGCCAGCAGAAGGCAGAGGAGAAGAGCTGAAGTTGGCTGCAGAAGATATCCTATCATTTTTAGCCGGAGGCGAATGGGTATCGGGCGAGGAGATGGCAAAGAGGCTCTCCATATCCCGCGCAGCAGTCTGGAAGCAGATCAAGAGCCTGCGGCAAAAGGGATACGAGATCTCGTCATCCACAAGGAAAGGCTATCGTCTGACCAGAAATCCGGATTTCCTTGATGCCGATCGCATAAAAGGCAGTCTGAAGACTGGATGGCTGGGGCACGATCTGCATATCCTGGCCGAGGTTAGTTCGACCAATGAAGAGGCCCTCTCTCGCATTCGCGACTGCCATAATGGCACAGTCATCCTGGCCGAGGTTCAATTGAAGGGCCGGGGCAGGCTCTGCAGACCCTGGTCTTCTCCGCCTGGTGGCATCTGGATGAGCATAGTCCTGATGCCCAATATTCCTCTTTCACAGGTCTATCGCATCAACATGGCAGTCGCCGTTGCCCTCTGCAGGGCCATTCAATCAGAGCTCGGCCTTGTGGCCGGCATCAAGTGGCCCAATGACCTGCTGATCGGAGAACGCAAGATCTGCGGCATATTGATGGAGATAGGAGCGCAGGTGGACCGCCTGGATTATGCAGTTGTTGGCATCGGCCTCAATGTCAATAATGACGAATTTAGCTTTCCCTCTGGCTGCAGTGCCACAACCCTCTTCGCGCAGCTTGGCAGAAGCATAGACAGATGCGATCTGATCGCCAGGATTTTAGAGGAGATGGAAGCTGCAATTGAGGAAATGAATAGCGACGCAATCCATGAAGAATGGCGCAGCCGCTCGCTCACACTTAACCAGCAGGTGAAAATCAGCTCTGTAGAGGGCGATATGCTGGGTGAGGTCGTGGATCTTGCTGAGGACGGAGCCCTGCTCCTCAGGCAGGGCGAAAAGCTGAAGCGAATACTGGCTGGTGATTGCATTCATCTGAGGCCCGCAAAGGCTCCAGGCGCATCAGCGATTGTGGATGAAGGAGGGTGAAGGGGATGATGATTAAAAGAAAAAAAGTGAGAGGCATTGCAAGGGACACTCTGCATTTCATCCTGGAGGCATCCCGCTCATCTCTGCCTGTGGAATTTGCAGGGCTTCTTCAGCTTGATGGAGACATAATCAGCGAGGTTCTGATCCTTCCAGGCACCGAAAACTCCCGCATGAGTGCTCTGGTGAGGCTTTACATGCTGCCAAATATTCAGGTGGCAGGCTCGATACACAGTCATCCTTCTGGAGATCTCAGGCCCTCTGAGCCTGACATCCTCTTTTTCTCCCGCACGGGTGACTATCATATCATCGCTGGACCGCCATTTGATGAGCAAAGCTGGATCTGCTATGACATCCATGGCATGCGCCGTGATCTCGCCATACTGGACGTGGAATTCAAAGACGATGGCTTTGATGATGAATTGGATGAGGAATGGCCTTGACACTGGTAGTGGCCACAGGAACCTTTGATCTTCTTCATCCGGGCCATGTTCTATACCTGGAACGCTCAAAGGCTCTGGGCGATATTCTCGTGGTCATCGTGGCCAGGGACGTAAATGTGCGCCACAAGCCCAAGCCCATCCTGCCGGAGGAGCAGAGGC
>DAONDW010000071.1:0-7602 GCA_035402785.1 Methanothrix sp.
GCTACGAGCTGGCTCGCAAGCTGTACTTCTACACATTTGGAGATGCGACCGCTGGCGCCCAGGCATTTATCGATTTCATGACGGGTGCTGATGGTCAGAAGGTAGCCGAAGAGTACGGGTTCGTGCCACTTTAGAAATTAGCCCATACTATTACCACTTTTTTTTGATATTTCCGGTTCTTCATGAATGCATAGGGGGTGCAGATGAAGCCTGGTCTGAAAGACACCTCAATTTAGATGCAGCAGTCTGCAGGTCTTTTGCTCATGAAAAACTCAACATAGTATTTTTGGGGGCCATTCTTTTAGCACAGCAATTCCTTTTCAAAGATCTTGGCGGTTATTTCTGAAGGCCAGAATGCACCATTGACTATTATGGCCAGAGATTATGGCCCGCAGTATTCTATATAGTTTCAGTTCAATGACTTTTTGTCATATCTGATCTATATTCTATTTCGATCAAAAATTTATACACTGAAATTATCTCGTTCGTGAGGTACAAAATATGGACTCCAGGTTATTCTCAGCATGTCTCCTCCTGTCAGTCTTCCTCGCGTCCAGCACAATTGCCCTGGGCGGGGCGGATAATGGTGCAGGAGACAATGCCTCGGCAAAGAATGTGATCATCATGATCGGAGATGGGATGGGATTTCCGCAAATGACCCTGGCCAGGATTGAAATGTCCGGGGAAAATCTCACCAGATACGCCTCGACTGAGCTTGCAATGGATGGCATGAAGCATTCTGGCTATGTCAGCACTCACAGCGCCAATTCCTTTGTAACTGACTCTGCTCCGGCTGCGACTGCGATTGCTACAGGCGTCAAGACAAATAACGGCGTGATCGGACAGGATGCCTCAGCCATTCCAAAAGTGAAGGACGGCAAGAATCTGACCACGATTCTCGAACTGGCTCAGAAGGCCGGGCTTTCCACGGGCCTTGTCACAACCACAAGGATCACGCATGCCACTCCCGCGGGATTCTATGCTCATGTCGACAACAGGGACAATGAGAGCGAGATTGCAGATCAGTTGGCTCAAAGCAATGTAGATGTCATTCTGGGTGGAGGATTGCAGTATTTCATAGGCAAAAACGACACGCTTTTTCCAGGAATAGAGAGCCGAAGAACTGACAATCGAACTGTACTTGCTGATTTTGCGAGAATGGGATATGTGAGTGTCTTTAACGGGACTGCGTTTAACAGTGTCGATGGCAACAAAACCGAAAAGCTCCTGGGACTTTTTGATGGCTCTCACATGCTATACGAGCTGCAGAGAGAGTCCTTTCCAGAAAAAGAGCCAAGCCTTGCCGAGATGACAGAGATGGCCACAACCATTCTCTCCAAAAACCACAGGGGTTTCTTCCTCATGGTGGAGGGAGGCAGGATAGATCATGCAGGGCATGAGAGGAACCTGAGCCATAATGTCGCGGACACCCTGGCCTTTGATGACGCTGTGAATTCTGCTCTGGATTTTGCCAGACAAAATAACGATACATTGGTCATAGTGACTGCAGACCATGAATGCGGCGGCCTGGTGTTGCAGCCGGAGAACCTGCAGGATTATGAGGACGGACTCATTGACCCGCTATTTGCCTCTGGAACAGCTCACGTCACAGGACCGGGATACGATTTTATGGTGGCGACAGGTGAGGCAACCCATACGGCAGTTGACGTTCCGATCATGGCAAGCGGTCCTGGCAGCGAATTGGTAAGCGAAGGCAGGCTGGATAACACCCAGATATTCGAGATCATGAGGGAGGCCCTCAATCTTTGAACTTTGAACTCTGGCCTTCGAACCGTTTTCATGTTAAGATGGGGGTGTAATATGAATCCAGAGGATATTTGGGTGGTTTACAGCATCACAGAAGATGATTTCGTGGAGCTGGAAAGATGCTCTGAGCGGCTGAGGGAAATGGGAATTGCAGCTGATGCAATTGGTGCCATGGCTCTGCGCTGTCATTCCTGTATTCTCTCAGGGCGTTGCCTGGTCGCAAGAGAGAATGTCTTCTTGGGAGCCAGAACATGTTGATTCGATATATTGTTCGAAGCAGGAGGGATCACGGATGGTCTATGCAATCTCGTTTTTAAAGACAGTTCCTGATCAGGAAAAGGCAGTCTATCACATGCTCAGGGAGACAGAAGGCGTGATGAGTCTCTACCATATCTTCGGAGAGCACGATTTCTTTTTGATCCTCAAAACCGAAAGCATGACAGGGCTCTTATGCATCCTGAATCGAATTAAAGAGATGGGTTTTGTCAGCGAAATGAAAAACATTCTGGTGGGGCCTGCGAGCAGATATGGCATGGATGGCTTCGAGGAAGGTTGTCTGGCATTCACCCAGGCAGTGATCTGCGGGCCAGCCCTTAAATGAATGAAGGCCTGTTCAGGATGCCAGATGGATCATGGGCATCAGGGAACGTCTCAAGGGAAAGGTGCCGGAGGAGAGCCTGGCCAGGCTCTCTGACCGCTTTCATGTCATAGGGGATATAGCCATAGTCTCCCTTCCGTCTGAGCTGAAGGCATACCGCACAGAAATAGCTGATGCGGTTCTCTCTTCAGGAAGAAGCATTCATACCGTTCTCAACAAGACCTCCAAGCTACAGGGAGACAAAAGGGTGTGCAGCTATGAGGTTTTGGCTGGAGACAGCAGCACCGTCACAGTTCACAGGGAATTCGGATTTCTATACAGGCTGGATGTTGCCAGAGTCTTCTTCAGCAGTCATCTCGGCTACGAGCACATGAGGGTGGCAGAGCAGGTTCGGGCTGGAGAGGATGTGCTGCTCCCGTTTGCAGGAGTCGGGCCCTTTGCCGTTCCCCTGGCCGCCAGGGGTGCTCGCGTGGTGGCAATCGAAAAGAACCGCGAAGCATGTTTTTATCTTCAGGAGAACGCCTGCCGAAACCAGGTGGATGAGGGAGTCGAGATAATCAATGCCGATGCATTTTTGATGAGAAATATGATGAAAAAGGACTTCCACAGGGCAGTTATTCCCGCGCCCTATGGTGCAAAGGGCGCTTTGGAGTCGGCCTTGCCGCTGGTGCGCTCTGGAGGGATGCTGCACTTTTATACATTCAATAAGCGAAGCCAGATCCCGGAATTGATGAAGAGCTATGTGGATTTGGGGTTGGATGTCATCTTCTTTCGTCGATGCGGCAATGTGGCTCCTGGCGTCAGCCGCTGGGCGTTTGATCTGGCCAGGCCGTAAATGCAGTGCCTTCTCATGTGATTTGAATGTGCAAGGCAGTCGACTGCAACCGTCTGGAGGCCATGACCTGCATCTTCGATATGATGCGTGGTTCTGAATCCGTGCAGACCAGAATGCACAGGCATGAGTGCGAAATCCTTATATACGTTGATTGACGTATATGTTGTTTGGCAAAGGTCGAAACATCATTTCTTTCCCACTTTGAATTCAGGCTTTTGCCTCCCTCCTAATCATCATATTTGCCTCACTTTTTGCCTCACTTTTTGCCTCACTTTTTTTTCATTACCTTATTTTTATCACATCTTTTCCTCGGACATCCGAAACGCATTTATAGATTGGAATATAAAAAAGGCAATGAAGGGATTTAGTCTTAAAAAAATGGCCTGAATCGTGCAATTCGATACAGGCAAGGGATATTCTGGCAGGGGAATCAAGGGAGTAGCGGCATGAGAAGAGGTAGCTTTGAGCGCAGACTACCTCGGGGGAGGCTTGACCATAAGACAAGTCGGGCGCTCCTGGGCGTAGCCATGTTCATAATCATTCTAGTTCCATCTCTCTTTTACCTGTTCCCCGATTCGACTCATATCAGCACTTCCTGCAATCCATCTTCAGATCAGCAATCCCGTCTGGAGGTAAAGTCCTGCCCATCATCATCGTCTGCCAGTTCCTGTATGAAAGATCCCGAAGATCATCAGCAGCAGGAGATTGCCAGAAGCAATTCCGCTCTGCAGGCCACAGTCCATCTTGACCCGGAGATGTCTCAGGTTTATCTGGAGAACACCGGCCCAACCGAGCTTCATTCCGTTCAGGTCATAGGCGAAGGACGATCCCTTGGCATTCTCTCTCTTCTTGCCAGTGGCGAAAAGAAGGTGCTGGCTATAAGCGGCTCTCCTCATGACCTGCAGGCAAAAGCCCTTGATCCGTCCGGAGAGCCTGTTTCTGCCCTTGTTTCGTACATTCCCTCTGCCGAAATGGTTGCTACCTCGAATGACTCGGCCAGTGGCGGTGACGTTGTGCTGAGAACCAAGTCAGCACCTTCTTCGGATTCGTACTCTTCTGGCCAGGCTTCATCATCAGCCTCATCGACGAGTGCATCATCTGGCGCTCTTTCATCGCTTTCATCCTTTGGCGGCGCTGTCAGCACTGCATCGGCTTCGGACAAATCGGTCGTGAAAGAGCATGAATCCTCACCATTGGAGCTTGACATTTCCGTCAACCGGTCTGATGCAATGGCCGGGCAGGCTGTAAGCTACAGATGCACAGCCAAAAATGCAGGTCAGGCGGAGCTTTCCGATGTGCGCATGATATGTGCTGGAAAGGTGGCCTCCACCAAATATCTCCCGGCTGGCGAAGAGCTGCATTTGGATGCAGAATTTCCCATGAGCAATACAACTGTGCTTCATGCCGGAGTGCAGGCAAAAGACGCTGGCGGAAGGCTCTATATCAACAATTCCTCTGCAGAGGTCTGGATGATCTCACCGTCTCTGAGAATGCAGGTCACCCTTCCTTCGAGCGCGCACAGGGGTGAGCATATCACAATGCAGATCCGGCTGGACAATCTCGGCAGTTCAAATCTCACGGATATACTGGTCAAGGACCAGAGCAGTGAGATCGGAGAGATCGACAGAATCCCAGGGCTCATGCCGGGCTCATACAGGATGCTGCAAAAGGAGGTCATTGTCAGCCATAGCTTTTCGGACGCGGTGGTTGCCATTGCACATGATGATACAGGACGCGATGTCTACACAAGCCAGAAATTCGATATAGCGATGCTCAATTCTTCGCTCAAAATTGAGAGCAGACAGGCCAGGGTCCAGATCTACTCTGGAGAGCCTGTCGAGGTAACATGGATTTTGAGCAATAATGGTGAAGAGCCCCTTCACAATATCACCCTCGATGGTGACGGAAGCCGGCGCATTCTCAAGGACCTGCCTGCCGGAAAATCCGTGGAGATGGCTGCCATCTATACCAAGAATACGACCACCTGGATCAATGTCACAGCAAAGGGCACAGATGGAAGAGGATCTGATGCATCTGGAATGGCCGGAGTGCTGCTGCAGGTCATTAAACCCGGAATAGCCATCAAGCTCATGCCGACAGATATCGAGGTCTGTCCGGGTGAAGAGGCACAGGTCAATGTCCTGGTCAGCAACAGTGGGGACGATCTCCTGCAAAATGTCGTCTTGAAGATGAACGGCTCAACTATTGCAAATATTGGAGATCTCTCTTCCGGCGAGTTTCGAGTGATTGAATCCAGAACAGCGATCTCGGACAATTGCAGCATTCTGTTTGAAGCCGGGGGCCTGGACTCACGCGGCCAGATTCGCTCTGATGAGGCGAGCGCAAAGGTGGCCTGTGTGATTGCCGCTCTCAAGGTTTTCGCGAGCGCCTCACCCGCGGTTCTTGCTCCTGGCGAGAGCTGTCAGATCACATGCACTGTGGCCAATACCGGAATGGCACCTCTGGATGGCGTTTTTGTGATCAGCAAGAGGCTTGGGCCGCTTGGCAATATCGATTTCCTCTCACCCAAGCGGCAGATGACTGTTGTTTCAGAGAAGACCATCAATGAGGCAATCGATGATGTGATCACAGTCGAGGGCTTCACTCAGGACAGATCATCAGTGAAGGCAAGCTTCCCATTGAGCATCAAGGTGCTGGATGTACCTGAGAACTCCGGGGCATCCAGAACTGCGAGCACAGGCTCTTCAGAGCCTCCGGCTATAGGCCTGGCTTCTGCCAATATCACCTTTGGAAACATGAGCATGCCCTTCAACCTGCCAGTCCAGGAGCAGGCTGAGAGAGTGGTCTCAAAGGAAATGGCTCGCGATATTGGTGATGCAGCCAGGAAGCAGAATAACATCATCCTGGATGGAATTTCCAATCTCCTGGCATATGTGGAAAAGCTGCTGGGCCTTGACGGAGGCCAGGACAGCACTCAGGAAGAAAATGGCGCATCAAATGCCGATCAATTACAGGGCGGAAATGATTCGTCATCTGAGCAGGAGGCGGGCTTTTATCCCAAAGGCGAGGATGCGCTTTCCGGCTCAAAGAATTATGAGCTGTCCATCGAGGGCGTGAAAGGCTCTGAGCACGGGGCCATAAGCATTCTGGATGTGAATGCACTGCCAGCTCAGCCGGCTGCAAATGAGCCCGTGAAAGTGACAGTGCATCTGCAGAGCGCACAGGGCGTGAAAAGCGCTCAGGTCAAATACGGCCTGTCTGATATGCCGCTGACCAAAACGAATATGATGAGCGTGGACAGGGTTTATGACAGCGCTCTTTCCCTTGAGTCAGGCACAGCTCAGGACGGCTATTGGAGCGGCATCATTCCTGGCCGGGGAGCCGGAACATACATGCCTCTTTCAGTCTGGATAACCGACGGACTGAGCACAGCCGAAGGCGGGCCATATCTGATGCACTGGAGCACAGTCAATTCAGCAGGAACGGCCAGAACTGTGGTTGCTCCAACTAACGGCGGCGGAATGCTCTTCATAGAATCTTCCTCGGTGCAGGGCACAGGCGAGGTCTCAATCAAGGACTCCATTCAGGGATCGACCATGGATATCAACGAAAAGGTCATGGGCAGCGGCTCCATCAACCTTGAGACCATGCGCTGCATTAACCGGAATGGTGCAGTTGACAACTTCACTGAAAAGAAGGACCTTGTCTTTTCCGGAGGAATCCTAAAAGGCCATAAGACTGTGGCATCGCCCAATTTCCAGGGTGGGCTCGGGGCTTCAGTCACAGAGAGGTTCAACCTCAGCCACGTTGACAAGAGCGAGACCTCAAGCGTCAGCAGCAACAGCTACACCAATAACACCCTCTCCTACAAGACCGATCAGGCATTTGAGGGGACATGGAATATCCAGACAAAATATGCCAAGCTCTTCAAGAAGATCAAGGCGGATCAGAAGTACACCGGCTCCTTCCAAACCCAGAAGGACATCGAGTTCAAGGATGCTGCTTGAGGCAAAGGGAATTTGGTCATCTGGATATCTTCAGGATACCACATGGGTATCACATTCTTTTCAAAAATTTTATAAATTTTGCAGCATTTTTGCATCTGCAGATTCTCTGATGTCCTTGCCGCCTGTATCAATAGATAAACATTTTTGCAGCCAAATTCCATGACCAATCAAACGATGCCAGATCACCCAGCACCATTCCCATTTCCCCCGTTGGCCATGCTCTCCTGCCTGATCACATAGTAGAGCACCAGAAGAACCCAGATGTTTCCGGCCAGCCCCAGGAGCGCCAGCAATTGCGCTCGATAAAATAGAAACACCTGCACTAAAAATATCTGGACCAGCACTGCCTCTCGAAAGAGCTGATAGGCATCAAGACGGCTGCTTTTCATCCTGGCCGCGGCTGCCACCACCAGGGCTGCCGCCAGCAGGGCTGA
>DAONDW010000072.1:0-4449 GCA_035402785.1 Methanothrix sp.
AAAAAAGCTCGGAATAGAAAAGCTGGAAGAGCTGTAGGAATAGCTGTAGACAATCGTAATATATTTTTTAGATTATATCTTAAGCAGCTTTTTCCGATAATTCTGTCAAAGATTATTTCTCCTTGAATGTCGTTATTGCAAAAGGGTGTTTTTTATGGAGGTACTCTGGCTATCTGAGGGGGATGTAAAATCCCTTCTGAGCATGGACGAGGCAATCTCTGCAGTGGAGAAGGCGTTTTATGATCATGGAATGGGCCTCACGCAAATGCCACCCAAATCCTATCTGTATTTTCCACAATATGAGGGAGACCTGAGGACCATGCCAGCCTATCTGGAAGGCCAGGATCTGGCTGGAGTCAAGATCGTCAATGTTCATACCAGAAATCCAAATACAGGCCTTCCGACGGTCATGGCTCTGTTGACCCTCATCGCCACAGAAAATGGGGCGCCATTGGCCATCATGGGTGCAGCATACCTGACTGCCATTCGCACAGGTGCTGCTGGAGCACTCGCTGCTCGCATTCTGGCGAGAAAAAACAGCAGCGTCGTGGGTCTGATCGGAGCCGGAGTGCAGGCAAGAACACAGCTTTTGGGTCTATCCAGGAGCACCGATGTAAAACAGGTGCTGGTCTATGACACATCAACTGATCGATCCCGATCTCTTGTGGATGAATGCAGAGCATTTCTGGACTGCGAATATCATCTGGCATCGAGTGCCAGGGATGCCTGTCAGTGCGATATCCTCGTCACAACCACACCATCGCGAAGTCCTGTGGTCCTGGAGAAATGGGTCCTGCCCGGAACGCATATCAATGCAATAGGGGCAGACGCCAGAGGAAAACAGGAGCTGCAGTCGGCTCTAACCAAAAGGGCTAAAGTCTTTGTAGACGACATGGCCCAGGCAGTTCACTCCGGAGAGGTGAATGTACCCATATCCGAGGGCCTTCTGCTGCCTGATGAGATTTTTGCGCAACTGGGCGAGGTTCTTGCAGGAAAGAGGCCAGGGCGCGAAAGCGATGAAGAGATCACCATCTTCGACTCCACAGGCCTCGGAATTCAGGATGTGGCAACTGGCCATGCGGTCTATGAAAAAGCGAAAAAAAGAGGCGCTGGCATGAAGATCTCATTGCAATGATTGTATCCTTTTTGTAGCCGCAACCTATATCAGTTTTAACATTGACGGATGGACTTGGATTACTATGGCAAAAGACAAAAAGAAGAGCAAAGGCCCCAAAGATCGCAACAGCAATTATCAGATGAAAAACGGCAATTCGGTCTCAAGGAAAAAGGAAAAGAAGCCTGTGTCCGAGAAAAAGTCTGTCGAACAGAAGCCTCAGGAGACAAAATCGGCTGCATCTCAGGCAAAGTCTGCCAAGCCCGCTGAGAAGAACAGCCTGTTCTCAGGGATATCCAGCAGCATTTCCAATGCTACCAGCAGCCTGAGCAAGATGTTCAAACACTGATTTGTTTTGAAATAGGAAAAAAGGCATAAAAATCCGGCACAATGAAACAGACCATTTGCGCGCCGGATTGACTTTTTTTTGTCACTGCTCTCTGGTCCTGCTCTGAAACTCCTGCTGCACATCGCAGCCCAGCCTTCCAATGGCGTCTGAGCGGCATTGCCTGCAGTGCTTCATCTGCTTGATGATCTTGCCAAGCTCTTCCTGGATCTTTCTCTTCTCCTCAGGCGATGGCGGCTTGATGTGTGCGAACTTGTACTGTGGAATGAGGGGCATGACATTGTGAATATAGACGCCCATGGACTTAATCTTGCGAGCGATGTCGAATACGTGTTTATCGTTGATGCCAGGTATCAGGACCGTATTCACCTTCACGATTTTTTTCAGCTTGAGAGCCTCTTCTATGCCCCGGAGCTGATTGTCACGCAGAATCGTCGCTGCCTCCAGGCCCTCATATTTTTTGCCCCGGTAGTTCACATAATCGTAAATCTGCTGGCCGATTTCGGGATCAATGGCATTCATTGTGACTGTGATATTGCACACGCCAAGAGCGTCCAGCTCTTTGATCCTGTCAGGCAAAAGCAGGCCATTGGTGCTGATGCAGAGGATGAGATTTGGATATTTCTTGCCAACGAGGCCAAGCGTCTCAAATGTCTCCTCATTGGCCAGAGGCTCTCCTGGACCTGCCACTGCCACCACCTTGATGTAGTGATACTTCTCCAGCACAGCATCAACCCGCTCCAATGCCTCTTTTGGCTTGAGAACCTGCGAGGTCACACCTGGCCGGGACTCATTCACGCAATCGAAGTCCCTCACGCAGTATTTGCATTGAATATTGCACTTTGGTGCCACCGCCAGATGCATTCTGCCAAATGAATGACAGGCCTTCTCGCTGAAGCATGGATGCTCCTGAATCCTCCTCAACTGCTCAGGGTCGTACGGGATCTCCTTTCCGCGGACATTGGCTACGGGATACGTCTCTTCGCTCATTATTGGAACACCACGGTAATGCTTGGCCTTTTGTTGCTGCTCTCTATCTATGCCTCAACCTGGCTAAAAGACTTGCGTGCCTGAGACAAAGATTTAAGGATGCAGGACAGAGTGAGCGACCATGCCCGATAAGGATAAGCTGGTCATATGGCCCATTTACTTCGATGCCTCTCGCTCCAGAGAGCAGGGCAGGATGGTCTCACACCAGGATGCAGTAAATGATCCGAACCTTGATATGCTGATCACTGCCGCACTCAAGTCCGGCTTCAAGCCAGAGATAGAACGTGAGAAGAAGCACCCAAAGACCTGGCACCTGGATGATGCATCCGGAAGAATACTGATAGCCAAGAGGGGGCCCAAGTCCGCAGCCTTAAAGCGCATTGCCGGTGCCTTGAAGTCGAAATACAAAAAAAAGGGAAGATGAATTGAATCGCCGGCAAAAGCACAGAGGCCCGAAATAGATGATGCATCAGAGATATGGTCAAATGAATACGATGATCAGACGTTTGGTTCTGGACGTCCTAAAGCCGCACGTCCCGACGATACTGGATCTGGCGACTGCGCTGGCCAAGGTCGGCGGCGTCACAGGAGTCAACCTGAGCCTGGACGAGGTCGATCAGCAGACCGAGTCTGTCAAGGCGACAATCCAGGGAGAGAACATCGATTATGATGGCGTGGAAGCGGTCATCAAGAACTTCGGTGCAGCGATTCACAGCATTGACGAGGTGGTGGTCGGCAGGGAGATAGTCAAAGAATACGAGACTCTGCAGGAACGCTAGATCAAGGCAATGCTTAATATCATGGCCTGGACCTAAAGAGGACACATGATTGACCTGCACACTCATACCACATTCAGCGACGGTGAGCTGATTCCGTCGGAGCTGGTGCGCCGGGCAGAGGTCCACGGATACACGGCCATCGGCATCACAGATCATGTGGATTATACCAATGTCGAGCACATCCTCACCAGCCTTTCCAAGATCAAGTATCTGAAGGGCGTGCTGGACATGCAGATTCTGGTGGGAGCTGAGCTGACGCATGTTCCTCCCACCAAGATCGCGCCGCTGGCGGCTTTTGCCCGAAAGCTCGGCGCAGAGATCGTGGTTGTGCATGGCGAGACTCCGGTGGAGCCTGTCAGTCCTGGAACGAACAGGGCAGCCATTCTGGCAGGTGTTGATATTCTGGCTCATCCGGGATTCATCACCCTCGAAGAGGCGGAGCTTGCGAAGGAGAACAACGTCTGCCTGGAGATCACATCGCGCTTGGGACACAACATCACCAACGGCCATGTGGTGCGCCTGGCCAGGCAGGCAGGTGCGAAGATGGTCGTGGATACCGACAGCCATGCTCCGGAGGACCTGATCACCGGTGAGCGCGCTGTGGAGATCGCCATGGGCGCGGGCCTGACGCGAGAGCAGGCTCTGGATGTGGTGAACAGGCATGCGATCATACGGTGATCTGCGATGAATGCTTCTATAGGGGTTGAATAGATAGACATAGTGGCTATTGATATATCGGGCCGCCATGAGGTGGAGGGAAGATATGAGATGGTCTCTGCTGTGGTTTCAGCCCGCATATCGCCGAATTTTATAGAGAAGGTCCACTCAGTGAGGCTGATTCCAAGAAATGCTGAGGCTCTTAGCATCAACCTCATAATCGATTTCATCAGGGATTCCTGCATGTGTCTTCCCGGCACTGTCATAGCCGAATCAGGAGACCTCTACAATCTTGAGATCTGGAGGGTTAAAAGCATTCTTGGAAGGGACTTCAAATATCCTGAGACGATTGCGGAAAGGATGGCTGTGCAGCTTGCGCATCATATCTCACTTGCAGGACGAAGGCTTATCATGGATAAGGAGAGGCCTGATAAAAGATGAATGAGGAAAAGACCGCAGTGCTGCTGATGAGGGAAAACCCGATAAGCCCCATCGATCCTCATAAGATGAAAGAGCTGAGGGGCCTGGCCAGCGCAGCCGGATATCGGGTTTTAGCAGAGATC
>DAONDW010000072.1:4549-7429 GCA_035402785.1 Methanothrix sp.
CCCGGTTTTCGCGGGTCCGGAGCATATGAGCAGTCAATGTATCATGACATCAGGGGCCGGATGGCCAAAATCCGGGCGGAGCTTGATGACGTGGAGTGCATGGGCGAGGACAGAAGGCTGAGGAGACGGGAGCTGGGATTTGATCTCGTGGCCCTGGCAGGATACACAAATGCTGGAAAGTCAACGCTCTTGAACTGCCTCACCGGCTCAGAGGTTGTGGCCAAAGACCAGCTTTTCACCACCCTGTCTCCGACTACGAGGGCGCTGGAAGTTCTTGGCAGAAGGGTGCTTCTCACAGACACCGTGGGCTTCATCGATGATCTGCCCCATTTCCTGATCAAGGCCTTTAGATCCACTCTCTCGGAGATCTCTGACGCGGATCTTGTGCTTCTTGTGGCAGACATCAGCGATCCTGTGGATCTTTTGAGGCGCAAGCTTATCGCCTCTCACAAGGCACTCTGGGACTGCGATGTCACTGCACCAATAGTCACAGTTCTGAACAAGGCAGACAGGCTGAACGAGGGCGATGCCGCCAGGAGGGTAGAAAGCATCAGGGACCTGGCACCGTATCCTGTGCTGGCATCGGCTGCCACCGGCCAGGGTTTGGGCGTGCTTGAGGAATGCATCTCCCAGCGACTGCAGCCTCTGAGGGAATACGAGATCAGCCTGCCTTATACCTCACAGGGCCTATCAGAGCTTTCCAGGCTCTATGAGACCACTGAGCTTTTGGCTGTCAGCTATGAAGAGGAGCTGATAGTGCGGCTGAGGGGCAAAGCCGAGGCTGTGGCCAGAGCCGGGCTATCGGGGGCTCGAAGGCTGTGATTATCTGGACGAAAGAGACTGCAGGAGCTCGGAATGGAAAATGTCTGAAATTTTGAAAGAGCATTTCCAGCTCAAAGAGACCATTGTCACAATCTTCGCTCGCAGGGATGATGAGATTGATGCGGCCAGAAGGGCCATCAGAGAACAGCGCTCGCATCTCGAAGACTTCATCCGAAAGGATCCTTTTTTTCAAATCACACTTGAGCCCTATGTTCTGGCTGATGAGGACGCTCCTCCAATTGTCGAGAGGATGATCGCAGCAAGCTCCGCTTTTTCCATAGGCCCGATGGCATCGGTTGCAGGGGCCATTGCAGGCTTTGCAGTCGAAGCCATGATGAGAGAGGGCGCAACCTATGCAGTTGTGGACAATGGCGGGGACATCTGCATTCTCAATGACGAGCCAATCGTCGTGGGAATCTATGCAGGAGCCTCGCCTATAACCGACCTGGCGTTACAGATCGAGCCTGGGAAAAAGCCCCTCGGAATATGCACAAGCTCCGGGACTGTCGGCCCATCGATCTCATTTGGCTGGGCGGATGCAGCCACTGTAGTATCAGATGACGTGGCACTGGCTGATGCGGCTGCTACGGCTCTTGGAAACGCGGTGAATGCAACAGGCCCGCTTTCCACGAGCTTTGAGGCAATAGATCGCCCTGGGATCCGGGGCGCTCTTGTAATCAGAGGAGAGCAGATGGCAATATGGAAGCAGCTTCCAAAATTGCGCCGGGCGCATGTAGTATCTGAGAAGATTACCAGAGGATGATGCTGATGTTGGCTGATCAGTTCGAATAACAGCTTAACAGCTTAACCGTTTAACCATTTAACTATTTGATCACTTAACCGCTTAACCGCATAAACACAGAACCATAAAACCACCAATTGAAAAATGAAACTGAAGGGCGAAAAAATGAGACAAAATATGAGGCAGAAGAGGAGGCCCAAGAGGCCGTTTCATGTGATGATCATTCCAACGCTTGGCTGTCCATCCAAATGCGCCTACTGCTGGAGTTCAGATGCAGGCTCGCCAGTCATGAGCATTGAGACAGTCAAAGAGATAGTTTCATGGCTCAAGGAGTTTCGCGTGGACCCTGTGACATTCACATTTCATGGGGGCGAGCCGCTTCTGGCCGGGGCTGATTTCTACAGGCAGGCGCTTCCTCTGCTCTCCCATGAGCTGCTGCAGCTTGAGCCAAACTTCGCCCTGCAGACGAATCTTTGGAAGCTGACGCCAGAGCTTGCAGATGTCCTGGCAGAATACAATATTCCCATAGGCTCAAGCCTTGATGGGCCGAAAGATCTCAATGACCAGCAGAGGTCGCAGGGCTACTACGAGAGGACTATGAAAGGGTATGAGCTGGCAAAAGAGCATGGTCTGTCAGTGCAGTTCATTTGCACATTCACATCCCACTCAATCCAGTTCAAGGAAGATATCTTCAAGTTTTTCATGGACAACCATCTAACCCTCAAGCTTCATCCTGCCCTGCCGTCGCTAAAGAGCGATGAGCCGGACAGATGGGCCCTGTCTCCTGAGAAGTACGGAGAGCTTTTGGTCTATCTGCTGGACAGGTACCTTGAGAACATGGACAGGATCGAGGTTCGAAACATCAACGATTATGCCAGATGCGTCTTCACAGGCAGGGGCACTGTCTGCACATTCGTGGACTGCATGGAAAACACCTTTGCAGTGGGCCCGGATGGAAGCATCTATCCTTGCTATCGCTTTGTTGGAATGCCGGAGTACGTGATGGGCCACGTCAGGGATCGCCCGAGCGAAAAGGATCTGGCAGAATCGCCTGCAGGAGTGCGCATGCGCCGCTTCAAGGAGCATGTGGATAAAGAGTGCAAAGGCTGCAAGCACATCCGCTACTGCCGGGGTGGCTGCCCTTACAATGCCATAGCTCCAAATGATGGAGAGATCAAAGGCGTGGATCCTCACTGCATGGCTTATAAGCGGATATTCGATGAGATCGCCGATAGGTTCAACCAGGAGATGATGGGGTCAATGGGCCTTGATATGGGCATGGCAGCAATATCAGCGCCTCAAAAAGGAATGCGTCC
>DAONDW010000073.1:0-4965 GCA_035402785.1 Methanothrix sp.
GGCCTTCCATGCGGACAGGTGAGAGGATTTTTGCATTGAAGCAGATCATCCACTAGCCTTTTCATCTCTGTGAGGCTCAGCTCTTTTCCTGATTTTATGGATCCCTTGCATGCTAAAAGCCTCAGGATCTCATCTCTGTCAGCCGTAGCCGAGACAGCTTTTCCTGAGGTGAAGAGGTCTCTCAGGATGTCATGCACAGCCTTCGCGTCTTCTAATTTGCGCCCCAGCGCCGGAACAGCCCGCACGCTGTAGCTGTTTCCCCCAAAGGGCGACAGCTCAAAGCCTATGTCCTGCAGCGTCTCCTGCCACGAGCCCATCATGATCATCTCGCTTGCTGATAGCTCGATTGATATGGGCTCCATCAGCTCCTGCCGGATATTTTTGTTTTTATAGCGCTCCTGCAGCATCTCGAAGCGAATGCGCTCTGCGGCTGCGTGCTGATCTATGAGAACCAGGCCATCCTCGCCTTCGGCTACGATGTACAGCATTATGATCTGCCCTATTATTCGCAGAGCCGGATGGCGTGGCTTCTGTTCGTGCGTCGTAGCTTCGGGGGGAGACAGCGACAGCGTCCTCTGCTCGCCCCTTTCTGCTATGCAGGTCTGCTTAGCCATTGCCTCGTTTAGCGCGCTTTCGCCTGGGACTGCTGGTGCATCGTTTCCGGCCTGTAAAGCCACGTCCCCTGCTTTTCTGGCTGAGGAGCTGGCGTGCGCTTCAAGCGTGATGGATGCGGCTGCCGTGAGTGCTGAGGCTATCTCCTGCTCATGCAAGAGCCGGATCTCTCTTTTGGCCGGGTGCACATTCACATCCACCAGGTGGGGTTGTATCTCCAAAGAGATGACAGCCACCGGGCTTTTTCCGAGGGATATGATGTTTCTGTAGGCATCGCGCAAGGCCGAGCTGAGGGCGCGGGATGAGACCGCCCGGCCATTGACGAAGATGAATATCCTGTCAGGATTCTTTCGAGCCGAAAGAGGATCTCCAATGACTCCTGTGATGGCCCAGCCGGGCCCCTCTACCTTCAGCCTTGACATGCCCTTGAAGGTCTTCAGATCGAACAGGCGCAGGAGAACGTCGTCCCAGTTAGATGATCTCGTAGACCTGAAGTGCAGTCGCTTGCCAGAGAATAGCTCAAAGGACACGTCATGGTGAATTATGGCAAGCTCGGTCACGACGTCTGTGATGTGAACGAGCTCAGCGTCAGCGGCCTTGAGATGCTTCTTTCTGGCAGGGACATTGTAAAACAGATCCCAGACTGTGATGGTGGTGCCAATCGGCGAGCCGATCTCCTTGACCTCAGATGTCCTGCCCTCTTCAAGGCGCATGTAGCAGCCTGAGAGCGAGTCCTTCGTCCTGGTTCTGACCTCAACCGTCTTTGAGACGCTTGCAATGCTGGCCAGGGCCTCGCCCCTAAAGCCCAGTGTGGCGATGCTGTCCAGATCTCCTGCATCGCGAATCTTGGATGTGGCATGCTTTTGAAAGGCGAGAGGCAGGTCTTCCGGGTCCATTCCGCATCCGTCATCTGTTATCCTGATTAGCTTCTTTCCGGCTTCTATTACCTCGATGAGAACTCTCGTGGCCCCTGCGTCAATTGAGTTTTCAATAAGCTCCTTGACAACAGAAGCAGGTCGCTCGATGACCTCTCCTGCAGCGATCTTGTTGATAGTATCTGCATCTAGAAGCTTAATTCTGGCCATCTGCATGCTCCTTTCTGGCTCCAAGCCTCTTCTGGTATTCTGCCAGGCAGGACAGCGCTTGAAGCGGTGTGAGGCTGTTTATGTCCAGAGCCCTGATGTCCTGCAAAACTGGGTTTTCTTCAGAGGGCTTCAGTATTTTCGCAGCATCCTTTTCGCTATCTTTGGGTGCATTAGGTGCAGGAGCATCGAAGAATATCAGTTGCGTATACTTCGATGACTTTTTCCCTTTTTTCGCTCCTGACAGAGGCTCAATCACAGCTTCTCTCTCGATCTCCTTTAAGATCTGGTCTGCCCGCCGGGTCACAGCATCTGGCACGCCAGCGAGACGGGCCACATGCACTCCATAGCTCTTGTCTGTGGCTCCAGGCACGACTGTTCGCAGGAAGGTGATCGTCCCCTTTTCCTCTTTCACTGCAATGCTGTAGTTTTTCACTCCCGGCAGGCTTTCCTCCAGTTGAGTGAGCTGATGATAGTGGGTCGCAAAAACTGCTCTGCATTTGATGCTGCTATGCAGATATTCGGATATGGCCCAGGCCAAAGACAGGCCGTCAAAGGTGCTCGTGCCCCGACCCACCTCGTCCAGGAGAACGAGGCTGTCTTTGCTCGCTGCTCCTAAAATCGCAGCTAGCTCCTTCATCTCCACCATGAAAGTGCTCTGTCCTGCTGAAAGATCGTCATATGCCCCAACTCTCGTGAATATACGGTCCATCAGACAGAGGGATGCATAGGACGCAGGCACAAAGGAGCCAGCCTGAGCCATGATGCAGCATAGCGCTATCTGGCGCATGAATGTGGATTTTCCTGCCATGTTGGGGCCTGTCAGTATGACGAGCCTGTTTTGATCAGAATCGAGGAGCACATCGTTTGGCACAAAGCCGCCTCTCATGGCCCGATCCAGGACCGGGTGCCGGGCGGCGCGTAAAGCCAGCTTTCCCTCGCGGTTGAACTCAGGCCGGACCAGACTGCTCTCAGCAGCAGCCAGGGCAAAGGCTACCAGCACATCAAGCTCTGCAATGGCCTGAGCCCGTTCGGCAATTGCCTGCGAAAATGAGGATACCTGCTCTCTCACTGCAGCAAAGATCTCCTGTTCAAGGGAGACCGACCTCTCCTGAGCCGAGAGGACTTTTGACTCCATCTCCTTCAGCTCAGGCGTGATGAAGCGCTCGGCATTGGCCAGCGTCTGCTTTCTGATGTAGTCATTTGGAACCAGATGCAAATTGGCCTTTGATACCTCCAGATAATAGCCGAAGACATTGTTGTAGGCGATTTTGAGCGACTTGATGCCTGTCTTCTCCCGTTCAGCGCTCTCCAGGCGCGCGATCCACCCCCGGCCATCTCTCAGAAGTGCGCGGAGCTGGTCTATCTCCCCATTGTAGCCCTCCTTAATCACACCTCCATCCCTCAGGTGAGTGGGTGGGTCGTCCATTATTGCCTTCTCCAGGAGGTCCACGACCTCCGAGCAGGGAGACAGCCGTCTGTGCAGATCCATCAGATAGGGCGCAAGGTTCTGATCCAGGGCTGCTCTCAGAGCGGGAAGCCTTGAAAGGGTGCTCTTCATGACAACCAGCTCTTTGGGGCTCGCAGAGCCGCAGCATATTCTGCTCATCAGCCTTTCGAGATCAGCCGAGCCCTTCATCTCCTCTGCCAGACTTTCTCTTTTCAGAGCATCGTTGACCAGCTCCTCCACAGCATCAAGCCTTTTCACAATGGCATCCTCTGATGAGAGCGGCATCTGAATCCAGCGGGAGAGTGTGCGGGCTCCCATGGCAGTCCTCGTCCTGCTCAGGTATTCGAGAAGCGTCCCCCTCTTCGAGCGGTCCCTGATGTTTCTGATGATCTCAAGGTTTCTCAAAGTCACATCATCGAGGACCATGAACTCGGAGCCTGAATAGACCCGTATGTCGCGCAGATGTCCCAGGGCATCGAAGTGAGTGCTGTGCAGATATGCGAGTATGGCACCGCAGGCTCTCATAGCGAGCGGTCTGTCTGCCAGTGCAAGTCTCACCTTCCAGCCTTCTCCGAAGCGTTTCTCCAGCGAGGCAGTTGCGCTCTCCAATGTGAATGCTGCTTCATCCAGAATCTGCAGTCGCATGCACTCCCAGGAGAGGGAAAAGGATGCAATGCATTCGGCAGGCCGGAATTTCGCGAGTTCTGCAGAAAGCCTTGAGCCTTCGATTTCGGTAGTCAGGAACTCCCCTGTTGAGACGTCAACGAAGGCCAGGCCGAGGCGACCATCTCTCTCCTCATTTTCGTCTTCGGCCACAACTGCAGCCAGGAAATTGTTGCTGGCCTCTTCGAGCATCGCAGGCTCAATGATGGTTCCGGGAGTCACAACCCGGGTGATCTGCCTTTTGACCAGGCCTTTCGCAAGCTTTGGGTCTTCCACCTGGTCACAGATTGCCACCTTGTGCCCGGCCCGGATGAGCTTGGCGAGATATGCCTCAAGGGCATGATAGGGAACGCCCGCCAGCGGAATCTTATTGCCCTCATCGTCCTTCTGCCGGGATGTCAGGGTGATGTTCAGGTCGCGGGCCACGACCACAGCGTCCTCGGCAAAGGTCTCATAAAAGTCGCCCACCCGGAATAAGAGAAGGGCATCAGGATATTGTTTTTTCTCCCGGTAGTATTGCTCCATGAGTGGAGAGAGCTTGGACATAATCGGCGTTATGTTTTGCATCACTTCTCATATCGCTTTCGGTGGGTGTGTGAATGCACCATCCTCATCTCCTGTAATGTCTTGCAGGTAGCTCGAGAATAAGCGCGAAAAAAGAATACAACGTGCCGGTTCTCGCGGCACCTTCTGGCTATTTATAAACTAAGTCTTCTGCCCTTCAGCGCTTCCCTTCCAGGATTCGCCGCTGGCGGAGGACGCCTGGTAGTCTCCTGCTGCCCAGTCCTGATCGAGCGCGAGGTTGAGCTTATACTGGACCACGGGATTTGCAGAGACCAGGTTCAGCTCCATGGATGATTCTGAAATGGACCCTGATGCAGTCACATCCAGGGTGCTGTTGCCCTCCTTGATCTTGCCAGCACCATAAACGTCATCTCCATTCTGGAAGAGTGCCAGCGCCAGATCTCTGACCACGCTGTCATTAAGGGTAAAGTACCAGTTGCCCTGAGCGGTCACAGCCTTCGTCTCGGCTGGAGGAAGCTCAGTGTCAACGGTCGAGGCTGTGCTCTCATTGGTTGCAGCGCTCTCATTTGTTGCAGCATCATTCGCCACAGTGCTGGTATCAGTAGCACTATTCGCCTGCGCCTCAGCTCTGGA
>DAONDW010000073.1:5065-7427 GCA_035402785.1 Methanothrix sp.
CCATGCAGTTTATTAGTTGATAAGCTTACTGGTTATACGACAAACAACGTATCAGTTGATTTTTCCCATGGCTATTCCCTTCCAGGAAACATAGCTCGCACTGTATCCGTGATAGTCTCCGGAGAGAGATTTTCCGTTCATTGTGAGTGTCAGGCGGAAGAGCGTCATATCTTCCGAGAGGATGTCCATGTTCAGTTTGCTTCCGTCTATGGTTCCTGTTGCTGAAACCTCCTGCGTTTTGCCTTCTGCAGAAATTGTGCCCCTGCCGAACAGGATGTTATTGGACTGGAACATGCTTATGGAAACCGATCTATCGATATTGTCAATCAGGCTGAGGCTCCAGTTGCTGTTGGGGCTGAAAAGTCTGGCCTTGGGCTGAGCTGGTTTTGAGTCAACGACCGCGTTTTGAAGATTCTTGCCTGTGATCACCGGCGTGGCATTGCCAAGCAGATCCTGCTGGCTGGTGCTGACGATCTCTTTTCCTGTATCAGAGCTGACTGTAGATGTGCCCAGAGGATCTTCGCTCTCTGTGGCACTGGCAATCAGCAAAATGAGCATCAAAATTCCAATCGAACATAATCCAATCGCGTATTTTGCATTGATATATTTCATATCCATCTACCCCCAACTTCTGATAATGATAAACGATCGCAGGCCTGTGCAGTTGGCAATAAACCTGACGGGTCAAAATAGGAAATAAAAGGCAGAGGTGATCTGGGGAAAGAACGGCTGCCTCAGTCTGAGGCCGTCCTCTGCACCTCGATCTTCTCTCCCTTCTTTATGCGTTTGATGATGCGTTTTGCCATTTCCGAGGATTTGGCAACCCTGATGTCTCCTCTTCTGCCCACAGTCGCAGTGAATACCGGTTCAGCACCAACGTAGACATCCACAGACTCGCCTGCCATTTCCTCAAGCCAGATTATGAGGTGCTTTGCAGTCTCCTCCAGCCGTGGTTCGGCCATTTTGGCCTCAGGCTCGTCTTTGGTGCGCACGTCTATGTGCAGCCCCAGATTCTTCTCGATCTGGTCGATGTTCTTGCCCGCTTTGCCGATCACCCTTGCAGCCTCATCCTGAGGAACATGGATGACCGCCGAGGAGTCCGTCAGCATCTCCACCTGGAAGGGACCGCGCACATGATGCGATATCTCCTTTTCAATCTCGCGGCTGGCCAGATTCCAGGAGGGCTTCTTGCCATCTTTTGAAACAGGCATGACCACTATCTCTTCTCCGTAGGAATACAATTCATACAGAGCAAGGCCGCTCTCGAAGTCTTTGACCACAATCACGGGTCGCGCGAGGTCTGCCTCCACCATGCCGCTTGGAACCTTCACTGTGAACTCGACATCCAGGACATGAGTCACCTCTCCCTTCTCGATGAAGACAACTGTGTCCACCACCTGCGGAATCATGCCCATGTCCACCCGGCCAAGAAGTCGCTGCAGGGCATCGATTGGCTTGTTGGCATGCACAACTCCGATCATGCCAACGCCTGCGAGGCGCATATCCGCGAAGACCTGGAAGTCGCGCGTCTTTCGCACCTCATCGTAGATTGTGTAGTCTGGCCTGACAAGCAGCAGTATATCGGCAGACGCCTCCATGCTGCCCTCAAGTGGCCCGTACTGAGTGATCTCTGGAGGAACCTGCAGGTCCCTCGGCGATTCCAGGGTCTTGACCACATAATTGCAGCTCAGCAGATATTCTGCAACTCCAGCCGCAAATGTGGACTTGCCAGAGCCGGGAGGCCCCGCGATGAGTATGCCCCTCTGTCCTTCCTTCAGCCTCTCTTTCAGCATGCCGCTATGCCTGTAGGAGTCGAAGCTCATCTTGGCAACGGGCCGCACGGCTGTGATCTCGAGGCCATCGGAGAACGGGGGCTTTGCTATGGCAATCCTCATGGGACCAAGCTGGATTATGGAGGCACCCATCTTCTCCATCTCCACGTAGCCCTCGGGGTCAACCTTGGCCCTTTCGTAAATCTCGCGCGAGAGGTCTCTTAGCTCCCTCTCAGAAAGCGGCTTTTCCCCCAGACGGATCAGAGAAAAGCTGCCTACGTGGCCGCGCTTGGCCATGGGAATGGCGCTCTCTTTGAGATGCACTGAGAGTGTATCATCTGTAAAATATTTATCTATTGATAGCGGTTTGACAGCTTCCCTCTGAGGTCGAACGTACTCCACATCCAGGCCCATGGCTTCTGCGACCCTGGACTGGACCTGATCGCTGGTAAGGAAGGAAGCATCAAGCTCTAGCGCCACATCCCTGATCATGGCATCGATTTCGCCTCCTCCCGCCAGCTTGATCTGGTCCAGATTGGGCCTGATGCCCACGTATTCGAGCTCAATCTTGCCCGTCTTGGCAAGCTCCG
>DAONDW010000074.1:0-3338 GCA_035402785.1 Methanothrix sp.
GATTATGCATATGTTTAAATATTACAATTGCAGATCGCAGTATGATATTCAATATTTGATATTTTGTAGATGAGCCAGATATTACGAATCATTTCCAGATATGTGGGGTCTAGCGATGACGAATATAGATATTGATATAGATTATAATGCAGCATCTGCTGCTAATATTCTCAAAACTTATTTAAATGGTGTTAAGAAGGAAAGAGAAAAGGTCAATGTCCTTTACAATGATATTTTAAAGGAATTTGAGGCAAAGGATCAAAAGGATTCATCCATGGGCTTCAAAAAAGCGCTCAATGATGCAACTGCCAATCGCGCCGATCAGGCCAAATGGGATGCTCTGATCCTCAAACTGGCTGACGCCATGAGGGACAATGCAGATTTTTCGAGCAGAATTGATTCGACAATTGAGTATTTTAAGAAAGCAGATCACATTGACCTCGATGTAGATAATATTGCGGTCACTGCCTCTCGCATACTGTCAGCATTCCTGAATGGCTTTAAGGCAAATAAACCAAAGGTCAATGAATTATGCAATACAATTCGTGATGAATTTATCAAGGACACTACTGGCGAATCCATAAAGACGCTTGATGAAGCAATAAGAGCACGCAATGACCCGGAAAAATGGGATACATTCGCGTCCAGGCTGTCTTCAGCCATGAAAGCCAACTCCGAGTTCAGCGGAAAAGTCCAGAGCCTGACAAATGCCCTGAGACCGCCGCCGGACAAGAAGGATGAACTTTTAGAGAAGAACAAAATGCCCAAAAAGGACGCTGTCCGCTGGCTGCTGGGCTCATTGGTAGGGATCTTCATATCCGGCTGGTTTGGCGATGTCTGTACTGGCATTTTTGCCGGATTCAATTACATCCTGGTTCTCTTCTTCATGCTGCTCTTCGTCAGAACCATTGGGCTATACACCACAGGCCGGGCTGCAGGAGTGCTGATCAACAGCAGAAATCTGATGAGCCTCTCCAGGATGCAGACTGTCATCTGGACCATGATCATCCTCTCCGGCTTTTTGACCATTGCCCTTTCCAGAGTTCATGCCAACCTGTCTACATTTGCCTACAACAGCACACTCAATGAGACATTCAGGAACAGTGCGAATTACATCTTAACCCAGAATATTGCCGATCCTCTGGCAATTCCAATTGACTGGCAGCTCTGGGCGCTGATGGGCATAAGCGCGGCATCATTGATTGGCTCCCCACTGATCCAGGACTCAAAGAGGAGGACTGAGCCAGATGAGAACTCGCTCAGCAAGTCAAGCAAGGCTCTGAATCAGTCAATGGATGTGACACAGGACAATCGACAGGGATTGCTCTATGGAAACCCGAGCATTTCTGATGCAGCCTTTACCGATATCCTTCAGGGAGATGAGCTGATCAATACCAATTCAGTCGATCTCTCAAAGGTGCAGATGTTCTGGTTCACCATAATTGTGGCATTTGCCTATCTGGTTGAGATATACAGCCTCATCGCCACCACTCATCCTGCATTGATCCGGGGCATGCCAGAGCTGTCTGAGGGACTCATTGCGCTTTTGGGCATCAGCCACGCAGGCTACCTTGCGAATAAGGGCATAACCCGCACAGGAGCTGCAAGCGAAGAGCAATAGTTCCCAAAAAAATTTTTAACCCACGATTTTTTCAAAGCAATCCTTGCAGAGCACCTTTCCTTCAGCAGTTCTGCCCATTATCTCCATGAACCTCTCATTGCATTTCTGGCAGACAAGCGAAGGGTAAATCCTTGCCTTTTCGGGAGCAGGAATATCAGCATCTGTCACAGCCAGCAGATCTCCGTCCTTGCCGCTGAGAATGTCTTCGATCAGCTTGGAGCGCATCCTTGCCATCTCTTTTTTCTCTTCGCCCGTGAGCTGCCCTGCTGCGGACTTCTCTCGCATTGCATCAATTCCTCGAGACAGATCTCCTTTGAAATATATCCGCATTGCCTTTCCTGCATCGCGTGAAAAGAACGTGAACACCTGTTTTCCATTGTCCACGAAGATCATATTGCCCTTCCCGGCTGTGCACCCCAGGACTGATTGAACTGCATCCACGCTGCATGAACTGTTCTCAGCAATGCAGACCAGCTCCTCATCTAAAGCACGGGGATAGTGCTCCTTTGCGTATTTTGCCACCCGATAGCCTATGGCGAGTCCGGGACAGATATGGCCATGAAACTCGGCTGCCTTCTTGAAGTCCTCATCCATTTCAATCACCTGTTTAATCACCTGTTTTTCTTTCGCTTGTATTCAACCACTTGTTCTTAACCACTTGTATTCAACCGCCTGTTCTTGACCGCCTGTTTTTCCCAGCGTTTCAGTTCTTCTCATAATTCGCTTTTTCTGAATAAGCAAAGAGTGGTCGAGGCCAGTTATATTCGAAAAATTTATAAAGTATCCAGCCAGATTAAAGTCAGTTCATTGCTCATGCGAGGGATGGGATGAATAGATATCTGAAAATCGTTTTATATGGTTTTGTGCTCTGGCTGATTCCTTTTGTGGTCTCAGCTTTGATCTTTCCTCTGCGTGCTTCCGACCGCCCTCTCTTTGAGTCCATAATGCCTGTTGTTATCGTCATCTGGACTGTGTTTTTTTCCATCATCTATCTTTTGAGCCAGAATCTCTCTGTTAAGAAGGGGTGCTATCTTCGAGAAGGCTTTTTGATCGGCCTTGCCTGGCTTGCCATGAGCATTGTCTTTGACCTGATGATATTCATCATCGGGCCACTCAAGATGTCCCTGATGGACTACACCACAGACATCGCTTTCACATATCTCATGATCCCTGCCATCACATCGGGCTATGGCTATCTGCTGGACAGGAGCGTCGCATGACAGGCGCCTTTCCAGTCGATGCTCTCACTTCATCTGAAATGGCAAAGCCCATTTTTTCGATGAGCTTTCTCGCCTCGCCCCTTCCATGCAGCAGCAGTTCCACCAGGTCCTCAGGCTCATCTATGTCAGAGCCTGCTCTGAAGGATTCGAATACGCAGGCATCAAGCCCCGCCTTCCTGGCAAAGTCCAGATGCCTTGAAAAGCTCAGTTTCCGGTAGCAGGTGCGAAATTCCGGGCTGTTGATGAGAATCATGTTCGTCCCTCCGCCTCTGCCCGGACAGAGAACGACGTCTCCCGGACAGTTGATAATGCCGACGATGTCGTTTTTCGCCAGGAGCGCCAGGTCAGCCATCACGATGAGAATGTCTCTATGCCATCCATCTGCTGCTTCTCTTTCGATCAGCTCATTGATGGCATCATTGAGATCCTTCTCCGACTCCCGAATATCGATGCCTTCGCCAGTGCTATGGACTGAGCAATTATCAGCGTTATTATCA
>DAONDW010000074.1:3438-7298 GCA_035402785.1 Methanothrix sp.
CTGACGGTCTTCAGGACATCGCCAAGCATCGCAAGGGCGAGAAGCCTGCGCTCCTGTGGCTGCAGAACCGAGGAAAGCCTGCTCTTGGCACCATCGAGCTTGAATGGTACAACGATTCTGATCGGTCTGTGCATTGCTATCTTCTCAAAAGTGGCCTGATGACGTCCTTTTCCTCTGGCATGAAGACGCTGTCCTCTCCGGCACGGGGATAGGACAGCCCCCGCAATACAACTGCTGGAGTTCCGTCTCCTGCTTCACCCATGAGCAAGTTTGCAGCAGCAGCCATTTCGTCAGTCACAGCCTCAAGGGTGATCTCCAGGGCTTTGCCATGAAGGTCCCTCTGTCCGCGCCAGTCGCGAACTGCAGCCATTCCAGCCCAGCCTATCGCCACCCCGGCCACGCCGAATCTAAAAGGCCTGCCACATGTGTCTGTGATGATCACTGCGCAGTCCCTGTCCAGCCGCTCACGCAGGAGCCTGGCGCTTTTGCCCGGGTCCTCCGGCAGGAGAAGAATGCGACCATCACCCACGTTGGACTGATCTATTCCGGCATTGACTCCAATGTGGCCAAAGCGGGTCCTCACGAGAAGGAAGGGCTTATCCAAAAGAACATCCACAGATTCATCAAGAACAGCCTGCACAAATCTGGGGTCCTTGCCTATCTGGCTGGCGATCTCTTTCGCCCTGGTGGTAGGCGAATAGCTTTCCAGCTTCCGGAATCGTCCTTCGGACTTCGCGACGATTGTGCTGGCCAGACAGAGCACATCTCCGTCCTGAAAATCAAAAAGCGAATTGACGAGCGATGCTATATCGTCACCCTGCCTGATGATGGGCAGACCGCGAATTACGTAGCACTGCATCGATGGCAGAGATGTCACAAAAGCCTCCATCTCATTGATTCCGATGTTGCCATTTTATTCGCACTGTTTATCAGGCGCCGGTAGCTCTACTTGAACCATTCCTCTCGCGGTATCTTGCTCAGGCGATAGAGCCTGGCCTGTACCAGAAGATCCAGAAGATATGAGTAGTTCTCGGCAACTATTGAGGTCTTTTTCTCGCTGATCTCTTCCCAGGGAAGTCCGCCGTAACCCTTGGCATATTCCATCCAGAAGGCAGGCGGAGAGAATTCCAGAAGATATTTTTGCTCCGCGGTAAAGGTGAGGGTGATCTTCTCATCCACCTAAGACACCTTTCCCTTCCTCTCGACGACCTCAGCGAAGGCGAGGGTACCGCTGATCTTCTTGATCTTGGCCTTGACGATCTCACCCTTTATTGCGCTCGGCACGAAGATGAGATACTTATCAACCTTGGCTATGCCATCGCCCTTGTTGCCCACGGATTCGATGCGTAGCTCATAGGTAGCTCCCTCTTCGATGACATCCTTTTGCACAGTTGCGGTCGCCTTTCTCTTGCGAACTGGTCTGTGTGCTCCACAGGCGTCGCACTTCAGAGTTAAAACGCGATCGCTCTTGATGAGATGGGTATCGGGCAGTCTGCATTCAGTGCAGACCACATACTCCTCGAAATAGGACTCTATTTGGCGGGCAATGGCTGTCTCGCCGAACTTTCCCTGAAAAACGCCTCGTTGCCCCTCGATCTTGCCCGCCGTCCCCATCTCCTGGAGCAGATATTTCATGAGGTGCTCAGGATCGCGATTCAATGTGTCTGCAATTGTCGCGAAATTTTCAAGAACCGTGGTCTTTCCCTCGTAAAAGACCTTGACGGCAGGAATGACGAACCGCTCTTTCGATTCACGAGTGGCCGGCATCTTCTTCATGGCCCGATCCAGGCCCGCTAAATAATCATCCATCCTGATTCCTTAAATTGCCCTGATTTACTTTATCAGCTCTTGGCCTGATTCTACTATGATCTGAATTGGCGTTGGCAGCTTATGTCCTGCCCTGGTCAATGCAACCTTTGCCTCATTGAGGTAGGAGAGCGGTATTCCCAGTGTGAAAAGCTTCTGGCCTGCTTCTACCCTTGCTGCAGTTCCCACGGCCTTTCCAAAAGCCATTCTCATGCCGCTGGAGACACGGTCTGCACCTGCTCCCGTTGCCTGCTTGTTCTCTCTGATGACGTGGTGCGGATAGGTTCTGAGCTTGAGGTGGAAGTTTGTCCTGCCTGCTACCTTCAGAAGATAACGATTGGCTGCGACTCTTGCAGCTTCCAGTGCAGTATGCCTGATCTGGCAGGGCTCTCTTACAACAAGCGTGAGCTTGATTGGAAACTCGTCTGTCAGATTTCCCATGTCATAGTGTACTACTTTGCTTCCAGGAACGCCGCCCATGTATCTTCTGCGCGTGTAGGGCCGCTCCCTTCTTCTGTACATGCTTGCTGGCTTGCGTGTCAAAACGAATTCCTCCAATAATCCTGAGATTGGTGCTACTATGCATCTTGCTTATAAGGTTTGGCCTTGATCCGGGCCCTGAACTACTCCTCTTTTCGTCCAGTACTCGCTATTTCGCTATTCTTTTGTCGCGTCCTTCATTTCTTCGGTTTTGTTTCATCGGTTTTCTGTGATGATGAATTTTATTGGCTGCATTTCGCCAGTTTATGTGGTGATCGGCGTGGAATAGGAGATCTCGCCTGCCAGCGGCCTTCTCATCAGAGGTCTGACCGATTGCGGCTGGTTGGCCAGCAGCCACATGAGCTTGACCAGTGCCACCTCAGGCAGCATATCCTCGCCCTGGATTGCTCCAGCGGCCAGCATATCCCGCCCGGTATCATAAACCAGGTCGCAGATTCTGCCTCTCAGGCATTGAGAGGTGATGACCACCGGTATTCCTTCCTGCGTGGCTCTCCTGATGCAGTCGATCCAATCAGATGCCACATGGCCGAGACCGGTCCCTTCCAAGACTATGCCACGATAGCCTTTGTCGATGTAATAATTCAGGATCTCCGGCGAGGAGCCTGGCGTGTACTTGACGAGCGCGCATCTCGATTCGAGCTTGTCAGTCACCTCAAGCTCCACCTCGTCGCGATGCCTGTACTGCTGAAAGGTCTCGATCTTTCTGGTGAGATAATCCACCCTTCCAATAGGCGATTGATTCATGCTCTGGAAGGCATCTCGCCGGGAGGTGTGCATCTTTCTAACCCGCGTTCCTCTGTGAATCGAGCAGTAGCTATCGCTCGTAGTGCCATGCATCACAACTGAGACCTCGGCTATGTCGCTGATGGCAACTGTTGCAGCGCAGATGGCATTCATTGAGGCGTCGCTGCTGGGGCGGTCTGAGCTTCTCTGAGAGCCGACGATGACCACTGGTGCCGGAGTCTTGAGCATGAAGGAGAGTGCTGCAGCCGTGTACATCATGGTATCAGTGCCATGCGTGATGATCACGCCCTTTGCGCCTGCCCGGATCTCCTCAGCAACCGAATTCGCGAGCTTGATCCAGTATTCTGCGCGCATATTCTCGCTCAATATCTGATAGATAACCCGCGCCCGATAGCAGGCGATGTCCTCCAGTTCAGGAATGGCTGAGATTATCTCGCTTGCAGAAAATTGACTGGTTACAGCTCCCGTGCGGTAATCGACCTTGCTTGCAATTGTGCCTCCGGTGGATAGAATGGAGACCTGAGGAAGGCCGATTTTCTCATGCAATGGCCTGTCCTTGTGTGGCGCGGCGTTTTCCTGGCGTTTTTGGACCAGCTTTATCCTGGACTTGGCAGCATCAACCCCGATATTGTAGCCGTTGTCAAGCTTTATGACCGCATATCCTTCTCGTCGGGATGGCATGAGCACTCCCTCGTAGGATGTGCCGTTCCTCTCAACGGAAATTCTGTCTCCCAGATCCATTTGTACCTCACCAGATTGCCGTTAACCCCTGCTAATTGATTCTGTACATCTTAAAAACATTCCCCTTG
>DAONDW010000075.1:0-7264 GCA_035402785.1 Methanothrix sp.
GCCCCTGTTTCATCAAGGTTGATGCACAGGGCATCGCTGAAATTCTGTTTTCCCAGCCACTGGATTGCATCGTAGTCTGCCGAGGGAATGGCCCAGGAGGCAGTGTAGCTGTGAAACACTGCCCCCATGCCAAAAAATCCGCAGAGCACGAGTATCAGTATGAAGCTCGCCCGAATCCTGCTGTCTGACCCGTCCATGCGGGATAAAGCTGGCGCCGCCAGGAGGCTCAATGGCAGATAGAGGTCCAAAAGCAGCCTGTCGGCGGTGCCTATGAAGCTGAGCAGTCCGACATCAGACAAAAGCACAACACAGGACACTGCTGCAGCCCAAGAGAGAGCTAGAACGCCCATGCGATCGCGTCTGAAAAACGCAATTGCTGCACCGAAAAGCGAGAGAAATGCCGGATACCATCGGGCCGCATATTCGCTTGCAGTGCTCTGGCTCGATACTATGGAGATGAGAAACTCTGGCCCGTGGATTGGCAGAATCAGGCAGGCTGAAGCAACGGCCATGATGCCAGCGGCTGCGATCAGGGCGAGCTGTCGCTTTCTCTTATCAGGCAGGCTGCTGCTCATGCGTGAGCCGATCAGCCAGAAAAGAAGCACGACGATTGTTAACGCAAGCAGACGGGCATGAGAAAACAGCACCCCCGCAAGGAAGACAGGAAGAAGTCTCTTGTCCACAATGACGGAGAGCAGGGCTGCCACCAGGAACATCTCGGCTGTAATCGTGGGATATCCTGCCCAGATGAGATTGCTGTAGGGAGCTGAAAAGACCACGCAGGCCAGTATGAAGACGTAGATGGCCTCATCCTTCCGGGAAAGCTCCCTTGCCACGGAATAAAGAAGCAGAGGCGTTATCGTCGTGATAAGGACTGGAATTGTCTGCACAACATTGAGGAGTGGAAAGACACTGGCCCAGGGATAAGAAAAGAGGTGAAAGCCCTTCGGATAGTATTCCCAGTAGCTTCCAAAAGGCGGGACGCTTACTGGAATCACATTCCCATCCAGCAGCATGCGAATCACCTCGGCATGAGCCAGCGAGTCTCCGCCCATCCAGATGATGATGCGATCGAAGAAAAGCAGACAGACGACCAGATAGAGTGCTGCTATTGCGAGAACTGCTCCGTCCTCGCGGTCCAGCGCAATCGCTTTTCTGCTCAGGATCTTTTTCCTGTTGCAGAAGAACCATGCAAGACCCGCAATCACAACTCCGAGCTGAAGCAGAAGGGAATGAAAGCCGAGAAACGAACATAATATTCCAGCCAGTTCGATCAAAGCAAATCCCGTGACAAATGCGATGCTCATTTTGGTAAGCCATCTCGCCCCCGGACAGGCAGAAAAGATGATTGGTGCCGCAGAGAGTGCAGTGATGAACAGGACGAGAGCGACCAGAATGAGATCGAGAATCAGTGAGATCACCACAGGATACCGGGGCCATATCTGTTATGATTTATAAGTCTTCCCTGGTGATATGCAAGAGATTATCAGCCTGCCAGGGCAACGACTGCCTGTGCGGTCCATGCCCGGGGCTATGCCAGGAAGTCAGAATCCAAAGAATTGATATATAGCGGACGGAAATTGCACTGAAATATGGATGCATGGCAGGGCATGGTCATGGGAATACTTCAGGGGGCACTGGAGTGGCTGCCTGTGAGCAGCGAAGGGCAGAGCATGCTCGCCATGATTCACTGGCTGGGGCTGTCAACCGAGGACGCCCTATCCATATCGTTATTTCTTCATCTGGGGACGATGACTGCCGTATTGATCAGGTTCCGGCAGGAGTTTCTGAGAATGCTTCGGCAATTGAATTCCAGTATGACGAAAACCGTGATCGTCTCAAGCCTCTGCACGGGCATCACAGGAGTTCCGCTGTTGCTGCTCTTCAAAGATAGCTTCACTGGTGGGAGGGAAGCGACCCTGCTCATAGGCGCTCTTCTGATAGCCACCGGCCTTCTGCTCAGGCTCAAAGGATCTGGATCGCGTTCGGCTGAAGACATGAGCCTTCTGGATATGATCATCCTGGGCCTCGCTCAGGGATTTTCCATACTGCCAGGGGTTTCCAGATCCGGCACAACCCTCACAGTCCTTCTAATGAGAGGGCTCAAACAGGACGATGCTCTGGCGGTCTCACTGATCATCAGCGTGCCTGCTGTTTTGGGTGCCATTGTTCTGGATCACACCTTCATCGCGATTCCCTGGACAACAGCCTGCATCATGTTCATTTCCTCTCTCGTCGTGGGCTATCTGACGATGGATATTCTCATCAGATTTGCAAAGAGAGTGAACTTTTCCGGATTTTGCCTGGCTTTGGGATTGATCACTCTTCTCAATGCATCATGGCAATGAAAATGACTATAACGTATCAAGATTATATTTAATCTGGTGGTTTTCATGTTTGAAAAAATTCTGGTGGCAACAGACGGCTCCAAGCACAGCGAGAGAGCCGCAGAGAAAGCAATAGAGATGGCCAGGCTCTATGGCTCGACCATCACCGTCCTTAATGTGGTGGATGTGGGACGGGAATATGCACCTCTGGGCGACCTGATTTCGAGCGTGGCTGATGACCTGATTGCGGGCATCAGGCAAAACCTGAAGGAGCAGGGAGAGAACGCCACTAAAAAGGTGGTTCTCATGGCTGAGAAGGAAGGAATCTCTGCAGCACGAAAGATAACCGAGGGCTATCCTGCTGACGACATCATCCGCATCGCAAAAGAGGATGACATAGGCCTCATCGTCATGGGTGGAATCGGTGCCACTGGCCTTGAAAGATTCCTCCTGGGAAGCGTGGCAGACAAGGTGGTGAGAAGCTCAAATATCCCGGTTCTGGTTGTGAGAGCCGAATAGGTCATCAAATAAGCAGGCCCTACAGGGCAACCGGAAAAGGTCGCACTTCATCAGGGCATGTCCTTTGGAAATGGCCTGCTTGAGGCCCGCTTCCAAAGGTCGCATGGCTATGATTTTGCTGCTTCAGGGCATATGCTCTGGTATAGCCTACCTGAAGCTCATTTTTGCACCTTTGCAGGCATGACCAGGATCGCGTTCAGGGCATATGTTTTGGCATAGCCCATTTGAGGAGCACACCATCATTGAGCTGCTGTACTGAAAGCAGCTTGGGTCTGGGAAAATCCTTTTTGAATCCCAGGCCATCAACCAGGGTGGGTGCATTTGCCCCGCCGATGAGCATGGCTCCCATGTAAACATAAATCTCGTCCACAAGGCCGAGGCTGATCAGCGACCAGTTCAAAGTGGCTCCACCCTCAACCATGATGCTCTTGATGCCTCTTTCAAAGAGACGGGAAAACAGCTCTGCCAAATCGACCTTCTCTTTTCCGCAGACGATGATCTCGCATCTATCTTGCAGCCTGTTCAGCCGGTCCTGCGGTGCCGATTCTGCCACTGCCAGGAGGCAGCCCTCTCCGAGAACCCTGGCAGAAACGGGCGTGGTCGCCTGGCTATCTGCGATGATTCTCATCGGGTTTTCCGGCAGCCCTCTCTCCTTCCTTGCTCTGCGCATTTCTTCGGACTTGATCCTCAGCTTGGGATCGTCAGCCAGAACCGTGCCCAAACCCACCATGATCGCATCGCTATTGGCACGGAGTTCTTCCACTCTGGCCAGGTCCAAATGGCTCGAAATTCTCACCTGCCTATGCTCAACTGAACTGATCTTGCCGTCAATGCTCATGGCACAATTGATGAACACAAATGGTCTGGTCAAAGTCCTTAACCTCCGTCCGACCTGTAGCCTGACCCCAAGCCGGGTCCATATACCATCCCTATCTTATCCCTCTCTGATCCTTATCCTATCCCTCTCTGATCCTTATCCTATCCCTCTCTGATCCTTATCCTATCCCTCTCCTATCCCTCTCCTATCCCTCTCCTATCCAATCCTTATCCTCTCTCTATCCGATCCCTATCCAATCAAATTATGAGCAGGTTCCGATCACATATCCGTTAACAAGGTGCTAAATAGATTGCCGGTCCAGCAGAGGTCATGACACAGTCTCCTGAGGTCCTGTTGCAGGGAACAATAATTTATGGCGATGATTTTCAGGCTCTGGACGGCTACATCTGCGTGAGGGACGGAATCATCAGCGAGATCGGCAGGGAGCATGTGCAGGCAGACATTGAGGGCATAATCTGCCCGTGCTTTGTGAATGCACATGTTCATCTGGGCGATTCAGCCTTCAAGGACCCTCCATTTCTTCCGCTGTCCGATCTTGTGGGCCCGGGCGGATGGAAGGCCAGACATCTGGAAGAGACCCCGCGTGACCGAATCATAGAGGGCATGAAAAGAAGCCTTCAGCAGATGGCAGCCACAGGCACCTGTGCCTTCGCGGATTTTCGGGAAGGGGGCCTGGAGGGGGTGAGCATGCTCAAGGAAGCTGTGGACGAAATGCCAATCATTTCTCGCATTATGGGACGGCCTTTGCCAGGCAAAAGCACAATACCTGAAGACTGCTGGGGGCTTGGGATCAGCAGCACGCGGGATCTTGCTGTCCGGATCATCAGCCAGGCTGTGTCCCTGGCCCGCAGAAACGGCCAGGCGGTTGGAATTCATGCAGGCGAAGCCGGAACGGACGACATCATGAGCGCCATTTCCCTGCATCCGGATTTCCTGGTTCACCTCTGCCATGCGAGCGATGCCGACCTGCTGGCAGTGGCAAAAGCCGGTCTATCGGTGGCAGTCTGCCCCAGGTCAAACCTGATAACGGGCGTCGGCCTGCCTGATGTGAAAAAGATGGTCCAGCATGGAATCAACGTGGCTGTTGGAACGGACAACGTCATGCTCAATTCCCCGGACATGTTTGAAGAGATGCATCTTTTGAGCAAGGCACTGCTGCATGACGATAGACAGGTATTTAAGATGTGCACGCTAAATGGTGCTAAAATAACAGGGCTGGATCAGAGGATCGGGTCCATACATGAAGGAAAAGAGGCCAGATTAATGGTCCTGGACCAGGAATCGAATAACCTGTGGGGATCTGTGAGCCTCATTTCAAGCATCGTGAGACGCGCCTGTTCTTCTGATTTGAAGGCCATCATTTAGAGGTAAATCATGTTCAAGAAGATTCTTGTGGCGACCGACGGATCAGATCATGGATTCAGAGCGGCAAAGGTGGCCCTGGACCTCGGAAAGATCTCTGGTGGAAAGGTCACAGCCATCTATGTGGCTGACACCAATAAAACCAGCCACCTTCCGGATGATATGCTGCTCTTCAGCATCCGTGAGCTTCTGCTCAAAGAGGGAAAAGAGGCTTTAAAGCAGGTAGAAGCTGAGGCGAAGGAAATGGGCGTGGCCTACGAGGGCGTGGTGGCCGAGGGAAATCCCGGCAGCGAGATAATCGCTTACGCCGAGTCGGCAAATATGGACATCATCATCATGGGTGCTGTGGGCAGGACCGGGATCGACAAGTTCCTTCTCGGAAGCGTGGCCGAGAAGGTGGTCAGAAATTCCAGGGTCCCAGTGCTGACGATCCCAAGGGGGCGGACTTGAGCATTCTGGTAAAAGATATAATGGTTCGGGATGCTGCTTATGTCACAATCCCTGGCAACAGAGACGATGTATTGAAGACCCTGCAGGATCGGAAGGTCTCAGGAGTTCCTGTGATCAAGAAGGGCGAGGTGGTGGGCATGATCACCAGGACCGATCTGCTCACTAACAGGGAGGAGGATCAGACTGCCCTGCTAATGACCCGTGATCCTGTGGTGATCAGCCCGGAAAAAAGCATAGTTGAGGCGGCGAGGCTGCTCATCAAGCATGACATCCGCAGGCTTCCTGTAGTGGAAGGAAAGAAGCTCGTCGGCATCATCACTGTCGCAGATATCGTCCGGATGGCCGCGGATTTGGGCATAAAAGAGGAAGTATCGTCCTATCTGGAGAAGGAGACAGCCGTCCTCTGGAGTGAGATGCCGCTTCCGGTGGCCGGATCGATCATGGAATTCGCAGCAGTGCAGGCCTGCCCGGTTATTGATACCAGCCTCAAGCTGGTGGGCATCATCTCAGATCGCGATCTTATCAAAGCCAGCGTCATCGAAGACACAGTAGAGAAGACAGACATGTCCGCAGATAACGGAGAAGACACCTGGATGTGGGACCGTGTAATGCAGACCATCAACAAATATTATACAGTCTCAAGGATCCGGCTCAAGGATATTCTCGTTCGCGAGGCGATGGTTCCGCCCATTACGGCTTTTAAGAAAGACGAAGTGGGCAAATGCGCAACGATGATGCACAGGAACAGAATCGATCAGATGCCAGTGGTCACCCCCAGCGGAAAGCTGATGGGAATGCTCAAAGACAAAGATATCCTGATCGCACTGGTAGATTACAGCCAGAATAATGCGATCTGATTGATCATTGCAAAAAAAAGATGATGAAAGACTGCGGCTGCAAAGTCTCTTTTTGCAGCTACAGTTTATGCAAATCCCATTTTGCTCTTGCTTTTCAAGGTCCGATCACAATTGCATGACAGTGGTCTCTGCAGGAGTCCCATCCATCTTATGAACTGGTTTTGTGCTCGAGTAGGTAGTAGCGGCGGCTGTCGCAGTATTGTTGACTGGCATCATGGGCAGCAGCATTATCGAAGCGTTGGCACCAAAGGTCTGGTTTATTTTGTCGTTGAACTGCTGAACAAGGGTGTTATACTGCTCAGCATCAGCCATCGCTTTTCCAAGCTTCACTCCATCATTTACACCATTCACATAAGCCTGCTCCACTGGCGAGAGGGCCATGCAGAGCGGAACGAATGACAGCAATAATGCTAATGCAATAATTGATCTCATATCAATATAAAAGCTCAAGACCAATATAAATGTATTGAGCCTATTCGAGGTGCAGACCCTGGCAATTTATCTGGACCATACCTTCTTATCACGTTCCTGATGTGGCATGGCTTCCTGCTTCATCGAGCACCTTCGGGTTCTCCACGGGCTTGAATTCGACGCATTCCGTGGCTTCTGCAAAGTTTGGCCAATTCATGTTCGAGTTTGCAGTGTGAATGGTACAAGCAACTGATGAAACAGGCCGGATCTCCGCGACTTCAGCCGTGAGAGGAAGGCCGTCCTTACACTCATGTCTATTTATATTCATATATCTGATTGAGGATTCCTAATGGCCTCTGATTTTGTCATGCGCATGAGTCAAATACGATATCCGTGAGATTTCATGCTTTTGAAATTGGGAGCTTATAGAAATCACCTCTGGATCATTCCGTCATCTTCTCGTACACCTTTTCCACTATCGCCATCGGTGAGACTGTGTT
>DAONDW010000076.1:0-7219 GCA_035402785.1 Methanothrix sp.
TGGCACTTGAATCCATAAATCAAGACAAAAAGAAAGTCCTCATAATATGTGTTCATAACTCCGCCAGGTCTCAGATGGCAGAAGGGCTTCTTAGGTCGCTATATGGAGACAGGTATGATGTACACAGTGCCGGCATTCAAGCGTCATATGTGGACCCCCGCGCTGTGTCGGTAATGAACGAAATAGGCATCGATATATCCAGACAACGGTCAAAACCGATGAACGAATACAGGGGCGTTCTATTCGATCTTGCGATCACCGTTTGCGACAGGGCCAAAGAGGCTTGCCCGATCTGTAGAATTGGCAATATGGCTCCGGCTACAGCTCCTGCGGCAATTGAGGTTATTCACAAAAATTTCTCGGACCCCGCTGCTACAAAGGGCTCAATGAAAGAGCAGCTCACTGCCTTCAGACAGGCTAGAGATGAGATCAAAGAATGGATTGCTCAGACATTTCAGTCGAGCTGAGCAGAAAAGACTCAAATCCAGCCACTTCAGGATATCTGTCACCAAAAGATGAGAGAAGGAGGGAAGATGAACAGAACCCTCCTGTATAGGCGCGATTTCATATCAGAGAATTGGATATGAGATCATTCACCGAACATTATTTGGTTTTTTTGATATTACTTTTTGACAGCCTTTTTGTCATTCATCACGCATAGCGGGCTCTTGAGATAGACATACCAGTAGAGCGCTGCCACAAATAAGGCTGCTCCCACGATGTTTCCGAGGGTTACTGGTATCAGGTTTGTGATAAAGAAGTTATGCCAGCCAGCGCCGCCTGCCAGGTTGGTTGTGGCTATGTTGGCTGTTGCGAGCTTCTCGGCTATAGCAGGGTTGTTGGCTACAAAGATGCCAAGAGGAATGAAGAACATATTGGCCACGCTATGCTCAAAGCCAATGGCGACGAAGGCCATTATGGGGAACCAGCAGGCAAAGATCTTGCTGATCACATCTTCTGAGCTGATGGCAAGCCATACTGCGAGGCAGACCAGCCAGTTGCAGCCAATTCCCCTGAGAAAAGCAGTCTCGAAATCCAGGCCGCATTTGGTATTGGCCACAGTTGCCGCCCATCCTGCCCATGGAAGGCTATCGAAAAATCCGCATTTGTAGGCCAGGAAAAATGCCACGAAGATCGATCCCAGAAAATTTCCTATGTAAACCAGCGACCAGTTCTTGAAAAGGCCCTTGATGCTGGCCTCGCCGTTTAGAACGCTGATCGGCGCAAACATGCAGTTTCCTGTGAACAGCTCCGAGCCGGCGATCACAACCAGCATGAGGCCCACAGGGAACACCGCACCGGCAGCGAACTTGACAATTCCTGCTGGAATGGCTATCTTCCAGATTCCTCCATCCGGAGAGGTGATTGTGCCATTGGATAGGCCTCCGGCTACAATCTCGCTCAACAGGGCTCCAAAGGCGATGTACGCACCTGCTAAAAAGCCCAGCACCAGGAGCTTTGTAACGGTCATGTTGCATTTCGTGCATCCAGCAGCAATGGCTGCCTTGGCGATATCAGCGGGGACTTTAAATGCCATAGTCTCTCTCCACGAGGGCAGCGCACAGGATTTGCCTGAAGCTCATATCACAGCGTCCACAGTGCTGCATCTATTGGATTTTCCATCAGTCCTGCTCAGGCAGGGCTGCCCGCAAATGGGCAGTGCATGACAGCAAATAGCGTAAAAGGGTTGCGGTTGTGCAAAGTTATGAAGAAATATGAACTAATATGAAGAGATATGAACATGTATGAATGATTATGATAACTCTCGAAAATTAGAAAAGAAAAGAGAATAATAAGAGAGCCCGGTCTCAGACGCCTGCCAGCTTGCAGTTGCCGTCTGGATGCTCAAGCTGGGATACGAGCTTTCTCTTGGCAGGATTGAAGCTCTTCTTCTGCCTGCAGTCCATGAGCTTGTGCCAGTTGTCTCTCTCCCAGATGTTGAAGGATTTGTCCTCCTCAGGTATGAGCTGGCGCAGCCTCAAAACCAATCCGTCCCAGTTGACGAGGTGCCCGTTGAAATCCGGACCGTCCACGCAGGCGAATTTCATCTTTTCTGCCACTTCCACCCGGCAGGCACCGCACATTCCTGTTCCATCCACCATTATGGGCGTCAGGCTGACGGTTGTCTCCACGCCTGAATCGCGGGAGGCTTCTGCTGAGACCTTCATCATAAATGGGCAGCCGTGGGCGAATATCCTGTCGATCTTTCCGCCCTTCTCAAGCTCCTGCTCTATGAAATCATTGGCCCAGGCGGTCTTGCCGCAGCCCGTGACCACATGAACCTCGTCGCTGTACTCCTTCAGCCTGTCCACCCAGAATATGAAGGCAGGACCGCGGCCCTCAACCACGACTATCACGTAATTTCCTTTCTCCTTGAGGGCCTTGATGAGCGGCAGAGTGGGTCCGACGCCAAAACAGCCGCATGCGCAGATGACCCGCCCGTAGTTCTCGATCTCTGTGGGCGTGCCGAGGGGACCCGCAATGTTTGCCACAGATTCGCCTTCTTTCAACGCGGAGAGCTTGGCGGTGCTGGTTCCTAAAATGTAGAACACTATGTCCACAGTCCCGGCCTCTTTATCCCAGCCTGAGAGGCCCATGGGAATCCTCTCTCCGCGCTCATCTGCCCTGAGGATTATGAACTGGCCTGGTTGGGCTGTAGCGGCAATCTTGGGAGCCCGAAACTTCATGTGTATGATGTTGGGAACTAGGGTTTCATTCATTACGATCTCGTACATCTCTATTCTCCTCCGATCTTGCCGATCTTCGCGGCACAGACCTTATTTTCAGGCATCCTGGCAACAGCATCCAGGGCCGATGCGCTGGCATATGGGAGTCTATTGGCAGCGTCGGAAAAAGCAGATCCAAGGGCCACTGCTGACAGCCGACTGCTGCTGACAGGTCTAATTCCCGGCATATTCCGGTCGCTCCTCGCAGTTCTGAGCATCAATTGTGCTGATTTTATCTATCCGTATGGCACACGCCTTGTATTCCGGCGTCTTCGCCTGTGGATCGAGGGATGCATTGGTCAGAAGGTTGGTCAGGACATCTTGATAGTGAAATGACATGAAAGCCACGCCGCGCGATGACTTATCCGTGACTCTTGCCTTAGTTCTGACAACACCGCGCCTTGAGCTGACCTGGACCACTTCACCGTCAACGATTCCAAGCTCTTTAGCGTCCGCCGGGCTTATTTCTATTGCCTCTTCCGGATACATCTCCATGATGCCCCTGGAGCGCCTGGTCATGGAGCCGCAGTTGTAATGCTCCCGCCTCCTGCCGGTTGTGAGAATCAATGGATAATCCGGGTCCGTCTGCTCGGTTGGATACCTATGCTCAACAGCATTGAATTTCCCCAGCCCCCTGCTGAATTTTCCAACATGCATGGTCTCGGTGCCCGGATGCTCAAAAGACGGACAGGGCCATTGCAGGCCACCGGTTCCCAGCCGCGAGAAGCTGACTCCGGCAAACATCGGTGCCAGAGAGGCGATTTCATCCATGATCTCTGAAGTATTGTTGTAGCTCATGGGATAGCCCATCTTCTGGGCGATCTTGCAGATTGTCTGCCAGTTCTCAAGGCCGCTAACTGCAGGTATTGCCTTATACAGCCGTTGAATGCGCCGCTCGCCATTGGTAAATGTACCGTCGCATTCCGCAAAGCTGGCTGCAGGCAGGATGACATCTGCATATTTTGTGGTCTCGGTCTCGAATATCTCCTGGACTACGAGAAAGTCCAGGGCTTCAAGAGATGCCCTGACATGATTGGTATCTGGATCGGTATGGGCCGGATCCTCCCCCAGGATATAAAGCCCTCGGAGGCCTCCATCTACGCTCCGTGCCAGTATTTGCGTGGAGGTCTGGCCGATATTCGAGGGCAATTTCACCTTCCAGGCATTCTCAAATTTGGACTGAACAGCGGGATCTGTCACGGGCTGATAGCCGACATGAACATTTGGCAAAGCCCCCATGTCGCAGGCACCCTGCACATTGTTCTGCCCGCGCAGAGGCATTACTCCTGTTGACCGGCGCCCGACATTTCCTGTGAGCATCGCAAGGTTTCCAAGAGACATCACATTGGCTGTGCCTGTGTTGTGCTCAGTGATCCCCAGGCTGTAGACAATCATCGCCTTTTCGGCACTTGCGTAGAGCCTGGCAGCTTTAATGATGTCTTCCTCCGCGACACCTGTTATCTTTGCGGCCCTCTCTGGCGGATATTCCTCCACGACCTTCCTGAACTCATCAAAGCCCTCGGTGCGGCTGGCGATGAAGTCCTGGTTTTGCAGCCCCTCTTTCAGTATGACATTCATCATGCCATTTAGCAGGGCGATGTTCGTTCCGGGCTTCAGGTTGAGCCAGATTGAGGCAAAGTCCACCAGCTCAATCTTGCGGGGATCGGCAACGATGATCTTTGCGCCCTTCGAGACTGCCTTGATCATCTTCAGGCTGACGATTGGATGGGCCTCGGTGGTGTTCGAACCTATGACGAAAAGGACATTTGCATCTTCAATCTGGTCAAATGAGTTGGTTGCTGCCCCGCTTCCAAAGCATGCAGCAAGCCCGGTCACTGAAGGAGCGTGACAGACTCGCGCACAGTTGTCCACGTTGTTTGTCCCGAATACGGCCCTTGCGAGCTTTTGGACCAGGTAGTTCTCCTCATTTGTGCATCTGGAAGAGGAGAATGCACCAAGCGAATTTGGACCATATTTATCTTTGATCTCGGTGAATCTTCTGGCCACAAGATCAAGAGCCTCCTCCCAGCTTGCCTCTTCGAGCCTGCCATTTCGCCTGATCAGGGGAGTCTTCAGGCGATCGGGATGATGGACTATCTCTTCGAGTCCAAAATGGCCTTTGACGCATGCATGCCCCCGGTTTACAGGGCTTTCTCTATTCGGTTTGACAGAGAATATTCTGTCACCGCTCACCTTGAGCTCAAGGCGGCAGCCTACTCCGCAGTATGGGCAGATGGTGATGACAGATTTATCAGGCCGCACCCATTTTGCAGCCCTGACAAAAAGGGCTGCTGTGGGACAGGCATCCACACATGCTCCGCAGAACTTGCAGTCGGAATCCTGAAGAGATTCGGGGCCTATCCAGTGCATTCTGTGAAAATCCGGATTGCTGGACAGCACGCCTATCCCGCGCACCTCCTGACAGGTTCGCACGCATCTGCCACACAGAATGCAGAGATTATAGTTCCTGTCAAAAAATGGCTCTCTTAAAACCGGCATGTTTCTGAAGGTGGTCTCATATCTGATGTGGTCCAGCCCAACAAACCTCACAGCCTGCTGCAGCTCGCACTCCTCGTTTTTGGGGCAGTATTTGCATCCCACAGTTACCGGGAGCCGTCTCATGCACTCGCGCAGATCGTTGCATTCATCTTTCCTCTCGCAAAAGAGGCAGCTTGTTGGGTGGTTTGTGAGGGCCAGGAGCATCTCGAGGGTGTGCCGCCTCATATCCTGCAGCTCTTCGGTTTTGGTCTCCACAACCATTCCATCTTCTGCGAGCGTATTGCAGGCTGTGGGAAAATGATCCAGGCCTTTTATCGAGACTATGCAAAGCTTGCAGGAGCCTATTGGCATAAGGTCCGGGTGGCTGCAGAGTGCTGGCACATAAGAGCCCGCCTTGCGGGCAGCATCGAGAACGGTAGATCCATTGGATACAATTACCTCTCGACCATCGATGGTAAGTTTAATTTCCGACATGTTCCAACCGCGCCGGGGAATGATGAGGATTAATTGTATTAGAAGGTTGCTCTGAGGTCAGGTCACAACAGATCAAAATTGATATTTGCAAAAGGCAAAGTCTTATTTATCATCAATATTTCATAGCCCACAGAGAGGCGCGGTGTAGTAGAGATGGCAAACAAGATTGATTTAAACCGGGTGGAGATGCCCAAGCAGTCTCCCGATAAAAGGAAAAGAAACTTCGAGGAGGTTGCCCTGGGATACAGCCCAGAGCAGGCGAAGACTGAGGCGAACCGGTGTATTTCATGCAAGAAGCCCAAATGCGTTGAGGGCTGTCCGGTGGGCGTGCAGATTCCAGGCTTCATCCAGGCCCTGCGAGATGGTGACATGCCAGAAGCTGTCCGGACTCTAAAGGGCAAGAACAGCCTGCCCGGGATCTGCGGAAGGGTCTGTCCTCAGGAGGTGCAGTGCGAGAGCCGCTGCGTTTTAGGCAAGAAGGGTGCGCCTGTGGCCATTGGCAGGCTGGAGCGCTATGTGGCTGACTGGGAGCTGGGACAAAAGGAGAAGCCAAAAGGAGATCTGGCAAAGCCTACAGGAAAGAGGATTGCAGTGGTTGGAAGCGGCCCGGCTGGGCTCACAATTGCAGCAGATATGGCCAAGTTCGGGCACAGGGTCACGCTTTTCGAGGCTCTGCATGACGGCGGAGGAGTGCTGGTCTATGGCATTCCTGAGTTCCGGCTGCCGAAGAAGATCGTCCGCTCGGAGATCGATTATGTAAAATCTCTGGGCGTGACCCTGGAGCTGGACTGCGTGGTTGGCAGGCAGGTTCAGGTGAAGGGCCTGTTCGATGAGGGCTATGATGCCATATTTTTGGGAATAGGTGCAGGCGCTCCAAGATTTCTCAGGGTTCCTGGCGAGAATTTGAGCGGCGTCTATTCAGCCAACGAGTATCTGACCCGCGTCAATCTCATGAAGGCCTACAAGTTCCCTGAGTATGACACGCCCATCAAAGTCGGCAAGAAGGTTGCTGTTGTAGGCGGAGGAAATGTGGCCATGGATGCAGCACGCTCTGCAATGCGTCTGGGAGCAGACGAGGTGCATGTGGTCTATCGTCGCAGCAGAGAGGAGATGCCGGCCCGTCTCGAGGAGGTTGAGAATGCCATGGAAGAGGGCGTGATCTTCGATTTCCTCACAAATCCGACCCGGTTTTTGGGGGATGAGAGGGGCATGGTCAGGGCCATGGAGGTTGTGGAGATGGTTTTGGGCGAGCCAGATGCCTCCGGCAGAAGGAGCCCATGCGTCAAGGAAGGCTCAGAGCATGTGGTTGACGTGGATACTGTGGTCATTGCTGTCGGAACTGTGCCAAATCCGCTCATTGCCTCCAGCACCCCTGAGCTGAAGACCACCAGGTGGGGCACACTTGTAGTGGACGGGAGATGCAGGACCACCATGAAAGGCGTCTGGGCTGGCGGAGACATCACCAGCGGTGGAGCCACTGTCATCAGTGCGATGGGCGCAGGAAAGATTGCTGCAGCGGA
>DAONDW010000077.1:0-4014 GCA_035402785.1 Methanothrix sp.
GTCACTCTCTTCACGCCCTCGATCTCCATGAGCAGGCGCACCAGCTCTCCTGGGATCTTGCCCTCGGTGATGATCGTAAGCCTTGGGCTCTCCACAAAATATGGATCATCGGACACCGCCTGGCGAATCGACAGGCCGTTTTTGGCAACAGCACTAGCGACATCTCCCAGAATCCCCGTTTTTGCAGCATCGACAGGAGTGATCTCAATCACACCAAGTCCAAGAATCGGGGCCACATCGCCAAGAAATGTCATGGAGCGCACATTTCTGAAGATCTTCCAGAGCGCTTCGTCCTCGCGAATTGCCTGGGCTGTGGTGTCCACCACCCGGCGGTCCACATCCAGCTCCTTGGCTATCTGAGCATGAGGAATTTCGATCTGTCCCGATACCACGCGAGATGCTTCATTTATCTGAAAGCCCCTCTGCAGGATGAGACGTATGACCTTCTCCTGAGCCGGGAACCTTTTAAACTTATTTAGAATTTCCTGCCACATGGTGGGTCATCCTGATCAATTGCTTCATAAGTACAAAAGGGCTTCCTCAGGAGAACATCTCTTTTGGAGGCTGGCGGTATTCCCTCTTTGCCCTGGGAATGGCCTCTTCAAGATGGCGTTGTGTGATCTTTTCATCATCCATGATGGCATGGTGCAGGGCGGGCTTCAGAACCTTCTCAACCAGATCCCTTCCAGAGAAGCCCTCCGTCTGGCGGGCGATCTCCTTCAAATTCACGTCCACCATTTCGAGTGGAATGGTTGCTGCATTGTTTTCAAGAAGTGCGATCCGCTCATCCATGTTTGGCAGCCTGAACTCTATTTCTTCCTCGAAGCGGGATCGCACAGATGCATCCAGCACCTCTATCTGATTGGTGGCCGCAATGGTGCATACTCCCTTTCGGCTGGCGATCCCATCCATCTCAGTGAGCAGCGAATTGACTATCTCTGAAACATCTCCCCTCAGATCCTGGTACCTTCTGTCAAGGGCAATGGCGTCCAGCTCATCAATGAAAATTATGCATGGCGACATCTCCTCAGCCTTCTCGTAAAGGCTGTGGATCTGTCTTGCTCCCTCGCCCACGAATTCGCCTATGAGGCTGGTGGATTTCACAGCCAGCATTGGCACGCCGGTCTCTGCTGAGAGGGCTTTGGCGATCATGGTCTTTCCAGTGCCTGATACTCCGTAAAAGAGGATGTTCCTGGGAGCCCACCGTCCGAACTTCTCAGGCTCGGTGAGGTACTTCTGCACAATCTTGACCTTTCTCTTGGCAGTCTCCTGGCCCACGACATCCGAAAAGCGAACATCGGATAAGACTTTGATCTTGGGCTTCTCCTTTTGCTCGACCTTTATGGTGGTCTTTGAGCCCATCACCGATGCCTTTGGATAGACCTTCACTACCTGAAAAGCAAAATCTGCAAAAAGCCTGCTGTCGAAAAGATAGCTGCCTGGCGATAGCTTCTCGCCGTACCACTGCTCCTGGGCATATTGCTCAAATAACCTTGAGTCGGAGATCACAGGATGCTCCTGAAAAGCGCCTTTTAATGGATAGCCTGCCGGACGCAGCAGAACAAATCTTGCTCCAATCGCCTGGCTTCGCTCCGGCCTTTCTCCCTGTGTCTTGCACTGGCTCTTTTGGATAGATCGCACAATATTGAATACTGCCGGCATTGATAGTTAAATCTATTGGCTTTGCCTTCCCCTTCCGACAGTAATTAATATTACCTCTTCTAAGGAGTAGCCAAAGAATATGCAGTAGGAGGATCATCATGGCAGGTGGAAATGGGCTGGCAATCGGTTTAATGGTTATCGGATTCGTAATTCTGTTCTTGGTGCCGCTCGCGTTCTTGACCAGCTTGTTCAACGTCTGAACAGGCAGGCAGTCGTTTTTTCATTTTTCGCTTTATCTTTTTAGCTTTGGCCATGGAGAAGCAACTGCTCAGGCCGCGAATCAGGCATGATCCCATAAAAAACCGTCCTGTGGGATTTATTTTCTGCTGCAATTATATATGCACCGCAGCAATAACTTATCCAAAAAACAATAAATCTTTATAGACGTCCTCTTTAGAGTTATATCTAAAAGTAAAGAGGCTTCGCAGAAATACAGGCCATCCGAGGTAGCATTGAGAGAAACTACTATTTTAGTCTCTGTGTTGCTGATTTTATATCCCACAGCCTGCTATGCGTCTGAGGAAAATGACCTCTGGCTTTTTTTATCAAGCTATGAAGATATAGGCATTACAATTGAAGATCTGGCATTTTTTTTGGCAACACATGGCTATAATGCTGAGCCATCCACCAACGACTCATATGTTACAGTCAAGATGAAATCCGGAAAAGAGGTCTATCTCACGCCAAATGGTGCCTCTCCCCGCCTGGCCGATCTGTGGATGACGCCACCAACCTCCAAAACGGGGCCTGTTCAGGTCATACCCGGTGACGCCATCAAGATCAATGCCACATACAACATGACCCATGATCGCGAATTCATCAAGACGATCAGCAGATACACCATGTTTCCAGTAACGCCTCTTGGAATGTGCTATGACGGCTCTCAAAAGATGGATAGCACATATAGCGGCTTTGGATACAATGTCATATTCCTGTATGATCCCAGCGGTTTTGCGTCTCAGGGACATATCTGGGTTGCAGTTGAAAATAAAAACGAACCCAATTCATGGATCGCTGTAGATAGCTATTATGGAGTTATGGAGGATCCAGAATACTATACGGCCCCCTATAGCTTCAGCGAATTCCAATACCTTGATTCAGTCAATCCAAAATGGAGGCTGATTTGATTATGAATGCAATATCTGAAAAAGCCAATATGGATTATGGAACTGGACCGGTTCTGAGAGCATTGATCGCCGTCTTGATTATCTCAAGCACCTGTCTTCCGGCTGATCTGGCAGCAGAATATCAGGATGGCTCAAGCCTCACATATTCCCAACAGCAGGGGGCCAATTTGGCTCATTCTCATTTAAATAGATCCGATCTGAGCTATTCGAGCCTTGATGGATCTGATCTTTCTCTATCATATCTCATATCATCATGCTTTTCTGGAGCGAATCTCGATGGCTGTAACCTGAAAAAATCCAGCATGTCTGGAGCTGATCTCACCCGGGCTTCGGCAATTGGATCCGATTTCTCAGGCGCTGATATGGGGCGAGTCTGCTTGCAGGAGGCAAACCTGACCGGCGCGATGCTTGCCGGGGCTGACCTCACCGGTGCAAATATGAAGAACGCTGATCTCTCTGGCGCAAATCTATCTGGTGCCATCCTGCAGGAAGCCAGGCTATCCGGTGCTAACCTGACTCATGCCATACTGAAAGGCGCAATCATGAACAGCGTCAATCTGACCGGCGCAGATCTCACGGGAGCTGACCTGAGCCAGGCATCTCTGTCCGAGTCGCGCCTGTCCGGAGCCACCATGAGAGGGTGCAGCCTCTTTGATGCCGATCTGACGAGTGCAGAAATGAATTCGGTTGATCTATGCGATGCGGATATGACTGGTGCCCGAATGTTTGGCGCTTCGCTCATGAATGCCCGCATGAGCGGGATCAAACTCAATAATTCAATCCTGATTGCAGCCCGTTTGAGCTGGGCTGATCTTGGCAACAGCAGCCTGTCCAACAGCCAGCTTTCACGCTGCGAGATGTATGGCACCAACCTTCGTGGCTCAGATTTGAGCGGCTCGGACTTCACCAGAGGATATCTGATGAGGGCAAACATGAGCGAATCGAATCTAACAGGAGCCAACCTGGCATTTGCTGACCTCACTGAGGTCAACTTATCCAAATCCGATCTCAAAGGCATAAATATGCAAACACTCGAGCTGACCAAAGCCAATCTGTCCGGGGCTGATCTCACAGGAAACTCTATCGATTTTAATAAAATGCTGAACACCAGTCTTCATAAAGCCATAATGAAAAATACCACAATAAGTCATGTTGCCATGAAATATGTGGATATGAGCCAGGCAGTGCTTGTGGGCGCAAAAATATCCATAGCTGTAATGGAAGA
>DAONDW010000077.1:4114-7175 GCA_035402785.1 Methanothrix sp.
GGCCTCGACCTGGCAGGAGCGCACCTCAATCAATCGAATCTGTCAGGTGCAAATATCAGTGGCGCGAATCTGAGCGGAGCCTTTTTGCGTTCTGCCTGGCTCGTGAGTGCCCGTCTCCGTGAGGCTAATATGAGCAAATGCGACATGAAAGGAGCCGTCTTGAACGATGCTGATTTGAGCAGTGCGGATCTTTCTGGTGCTTCGCTGTCCTATTCCCAGATGCCCGATGTCAAGCTCATCAACGCCATCCTCAGGATGACTGACCTCACCGAGGCGGATCTATCAGATTCCGATCTTTCAGATGCCGACTTAACCGATGCAAGGCTATTTCGAACCGATCTATCCGGATCCAATCTCAGGGGCATATACCTGACACGGGCAAATATGATTGGGGCTCATATGAGCTGGGCTGACTTGAGTGAAAGCCAGCTATCTCGCGGCCAGTTCGCAAGAGCTGAGCTGTACAAAACCAATTTGAGCAATGCCGACATCTCTGAGGCAGATTTTACCAGAGGATATCTCATGGGCTCAAACCTGACAAATGCCGACCTGAGGAGATCCAGTCTATCGTATGCTGATTTGACTGAAGCCAGGCTCATTGGCGCGAATATGAATGCAGCATCCATTGAATATGCCGATCTGACCAGAGCAAACCTCACAGGAGCCGATCTCTCTGATTCTGACCTCGATTCCGCGAGGCTGACAGATTCAGTCCTTCGCGATGTCAGGCTTGATCGAGTCAGATTATATGAGATGGATCTGAGAAAAATCGATTTGGCCGGGGCCTCACTCCGCGGTTCGGCCCTGATTCTGGTGTACCTTGCAAACGCGAATCTCACCGGAGCTGATCTGAGAGACACAACGTTGAGCCATGTGGAGATGAGTGGTGCAAACCTTACAGATGCCAATCTGGAACGCATAAAATACGATCAGTTCACGCTTCGTTCGCTGTCCGGGGCAGATCTGAGAGGTGCCACGATGTCAAACGATCTGATTGAGGATCTGAAAAGCATCGAGGATGGTGGAAAATGAGAGCCGTCTCTCTGGGCCTCATGGCCATATTTTTGCTGGGCTTTACAGCAGAGGCATCAACAATATCGATAGATAATGGCGAAAGCATTCAGAAGGCAATTGATGCTGCAAATTCAGGAGACATAATCGAGATTGGGCCTGGGACCTATATTGAAAGCATCAATGTCAGCAAGAGCCTGGTCCTGAGGGCCGCTGACGGCAAAGGCCGTCCGATTTTGACTGCAAAAGATGGCAAAAACGGGGTTGTGATTTCTGCAGATCACTGCACATTGGATGGATTTTGCCTGAATGGAGCCACAGGCTTGCCTGCCGCAGGGCTCCTGGTCCAATCAAGACATAATATTATCACAAACAATAGCATCCAGAACAATGCGATAGGCATGATGATCAACTCTGCAGATAACACAATAGACTCCAATGAGATCAGCGGAAGCTTTTTTGGCGGATTGGTCACATATTTTGCATCTGGAAATGTCATCAGCAATAACTTCATCGCTACAAATAATCAGGTCGGAATAATGATCATAAACTCCACAAATAATACCATCATCGGAAATAATGCCAGCGAAAATATGGGCATAGGAATTAAGTTGTTTGTATCCAGCAATAATCGCATAAAAAGCAATGCCGTGATCACAAACGATTATGGAATTGTGCTCACCAATTCCGATGGCAATGATGTATCCAATAACACTGCAATCAATAACGACTACGGCATTTATCCATATCTCTCGCGCAACAATGTGATCTCACATAATATGGCATTTGATAACGACTATGCAATCTATCTATGGGATTCTCATGACAACAGGCTCGTTGACAACAACCTGGAGAACAATGATGGAGACGGAATCACTCTGTATTATTCGGATGAAAACAGATTCGAGAACAATAGCGCAGATTTCAATGAGATTCATGGGATTCATCTGATCTTCTCTAACAATAACTGGATTTTTAAAAATGGATTTAGCAATATCAAGGCAGGCAGTGGCGCTTGCTTTGAGGACTCGATGAATAACAACTTCACTGAAAACCGGGTAGATGCCAACTTCAATCACGGAATAGATCTCACCAACTCCAGTGGAAATGTGCTCGCAAATAACAGCATAGCTCAAAATCCGGAAGGAATCGTCCTCTTGGAAAACAGCGAGGAGAATGCAATTGCCGGAAATGCAGTGAAGGGAGGCAGCTTGGGCATTTCAGTCAATGGGACGAATGACAATACAATTGTGGGAAATACTCTTGACAGAATAAAAACGGGCATGCTTCTCAACTCTTCCGGGGATGCAGAGATCCTTGAAAATGAGATACTGGACTGTCCGTATGGCCTGGTCCTTGAGGACTGCATGGGCTGCATTCTGACCTCCAATCGCCTTCAGGGATGCATAAATGGATTTGTCCTCAGGGCTTGCGGCCATAACCGCATAATCACCAACGACATCAAGAGCTGCAAACAGGGCATATACCTGGGTCTATCAGCAAATAATAGCCTCGAACAGAACCATGTATCTGTGTGCTCAGGCGGGATAGTTGCAGATCAGGCCTCACAGAACAACATCTCCGGATGCACAATCGACTCGGCAAAAGACACAGGCATAGCTATTACAGGTTCCAGCAAATGCAATATCTCTGGCAATATGATTTCAAATTGTCATCAGGGCATAAAACTGGTCGATAGCCACAAAAACAAATTGAGCCTGAACAACATGAGTGGCAACAATGAAGGACTCTATCTGGATGAAGGAGTGTATCCGCAAGAGTCGAGCAACAACGAGATCTATTTGAATGCGTTTTCAGGCAACATTCGGGATGTCTATTCATTCATATCGAAAAACTCCTGGTGCTCAGAGGAGGCATTCACATACCGATTCCAGGATAGGATTTTGCAGAACCGCCTGGGAAATTACTGGCGTGAGTCTGAGAAAAAAGACGGAGATGGCGACGGCATAAGCGATCAGTCCAAGAGCATTGGCTCGGATTCAGATGAAAAGCCATTGATGCAGCCTCCAGAGATGTACGAGATAATCAG
>DAONDW010000078.1:0-7139 GCA_035402785.1 Methanothrix sp.
AATCAGACCATTCTCACTCAGAGCATCTGCTGCAGCCCGAACAGCCTCAACCTTCATGTTCAGCTTTTTGGCAATGTCTTGCGGATCGCTGCCGCCTTCTGATATCGCCTTTAAAACCTTCAACTCGTTTTCAGATAACATACCATCACCAGAACCGGGGAAGGTTTGAGAAGAAGACCACTCCTGCCCTCTCGCCCTCCCCATCAAAAGAAAGAAAAGACCAGGTGCCCGAAGATGCCCAAGACCATCCTCAACGGCTTGAGAAGCCGGATTTGATGATCGACAAATGAGCTTTTGGAAATCTTGCCAGACACGTTTTTTCGGTTAAATTGATGATTTATAAACCTGTCGAATTGTCCTCCAGCTCGTCCAGGGCTTCGATGACTCCTGACACTGCCATCTGGAAGAACTGCCGCCCCTTCTCTGGCGAGGCAGGACGCGGATTTCCCATAACGCCGTTTCCCATGAGATGCCGCACATCCCTCTGAATCATAAATCGCGGACGCACAGGAAAATGCTTTTCAGGCAGCCCTTTCACCAGATCGGGACGAATGACCATCATGAGCGATGTCTCGACCTCTCCTGCATGTCCGTCATGTGGCGTTTCAACTGCTGAGAAGTCTATGAGATCGAACAGAGAAACCAGGCTCACCCTGAATTCGCGCTCTTCCACAGCCATCTGACAGGCCTCCTCTAAAGCTGCCATGTGCTGGCCTCCTGCATGGCCTGTCAAAATGAGGACCCTTGTAAAGCCGCTATCTGCAAATGATATGATGAGGTCGCGGGCAAAGGCCCTCAGGGCATCATGCCCCACTGTGATGGTTCCCGGAAAGCCTCGCGTGCTTCTGCAGACGCCGTAATAAAGCGGCGGAGCGAGAAAGACGCTCCGCGCCTCTGCGACCGCCCGCGCGACCTCCAGGGCCTCTATGGTGTCTGTGATCGTGGGCAGATGGGGGCCGTGCTCCTCGGTTGCACCAACCGGCAGGATCACAGTCCGGGTCTCCTTCTGCCCTGCCTCGATCTCAGGCCAGCTCATTTCCTCCAGGAGCTTCATAGGGTTAGAACCTCGCCGTTCAGGACTGCCTCTTCAGGTACCTTCACGCCATCGTACCTCTTGTCTCCCACTATTATCTGATATTCTCCCATAGGCTTGGTGTCGAAGTTCGTGTCGCTTTCAACAGGCCCGCTTGTGGAGTAAGGAAGCACCAGAGTGAATTTGCCACTGGAGTCGGTCACATTTGACTGCTGATAGAGGAATGCCCTGTTCTGGTTTGTCATGATGAGAATGCCTGCTGCAACCTGGGTTCCAGGTGCTGCTTCTCCGGTGACAATTGCGCCCGGCACATGCTCATATGTCTTGACCAGCTTCTGGCCACTGCTTGTGACAGGCGTCTCGGATTCATGCACCAGCCGGTAATGCTGCAGAGCCTCCAGCGGGAAGGCAGAGCTTGCCGGGCTCATGGCTGCGATTTCTGCGAGGTCTCCATTGCTTCTGCTCTCATTGACAAATGCATCCAGCTCAGTGCGATTCTTGCTGATCTTCGGAGCCTCGGTTAGAACTGGAACCATGTTTCCATTCCCTGCGTCCATTGCGCGATAGGACAGGCCCACGCCCATATCGCCAGCGGTCTCGCTTCCATCGAAGAAATAGAGACGGGCTGCCATTGTCTTGAAGTAGGGCTCGCGCCAGATCTGCACTGGAACCCACTGGTCGCCCTGCTGTTGATAGACTCCTGCGATGAACCTGGTTGTGGGAACGTTGCTCCAGGCAGCCATGGCATGGAACTTTCCAACGGCCATCGGCTGGTCGATCATCACATACTTGGTGTTCATGTATGCCGAACGGTTCAGATCAAGATCTGTAAGCACCTTTTCTGCTGTGCTCTCATTCTCCGCGAGGAAAAACGGAGAGGATCCTGGAACATTGGTTGTGATGCTGCCTATTCCCTGCTGGAATGGATTGGCATTGGGAATCCTGTGGCCTATGGTTTCAATGAGATGGCCATAATCCCACCAGGACATGATGCCATATGCAGCATCCGGATAGGCATACTTCTTGCCGTCATTGGGCCGCACATATTTCTCGTAGAGCTCCATGCCAGGGCTTGGAGTATTGTTCTGCAGCCAGGCAGTAGATGTCCGCCAATCCAGATCAGGACCGCCTGCGCTGTTTGCATAATCTATGCTCATGCTGAAGCTCGGATATATTATCAACGAGAATATCACCAGTGCTGCAGCAAGCAGTTCTGCAATCGCGATCAACTGCTTATTCTGGTTGCGCTTATCGAAGAGATCGCTATCGATGCTGTCAAAGCCAAGCTTTTGCATGGCATATATCACCAAAAATCCGACAAGCAAGGCCACATTGATTCCGTAGTAATATGTGAAGCGGTTCTGAGCCAGCGTCATGATGAGAATGATGATCGACCAGCACAGAATCAATATCTCCGCAGGCCTCTGGATTTTTGTATTTCTGATCGCAATCAAGACCAGGGCAATAAACGCGAATGTGAATGTGGACAGCAGGAATGCAATTGTCCAGGAAAGGGTCTGAGCACCAAATCCCGGAAACGATGACAGGACATTTCCGACGGAGAATACACCTCCGCTCGAGAATAATGCCGATGCCTCTCCAACTGTCGCCGCGCCTCCAGTCTTCTGCTGAAATATGGAAAGACCAACCAAAAGCGGCTTGGTAAACGTGGGAAGAGCGATGTACAGGATGGCAGTTCCCAGCACCACAAGTCCCGCCAGTGAACCGGGATAGTAATAGCCGGGGAATCCCTTTTCCTTGATGATCCGGGATATTGCTGTGAAAAGAATCGCAGCGACCACGCCCATGAGAAGGATTGTGGGCTGGAAGAGGCTGTAGAGGTAATGGTTGAATCCATAATATGAATCCACAAATGGCAGCACCATCAACGTGGCCACGAGGAATGTAATGCATCCGGTGATGCTCAGATACTCCACGTTTTTATCCCGGAGGTGGTCAAAGATGCTTTGTGCCAGCAGGAACAGGAGAATTATTCCCTCAAAGAGGAATCCTGATGACCAGGCATCAATGTAAAGGCCGAGGGATACGCCTGCAAGTGCGGAATACATGAGCGGCTTTTTAAATGAAGACAAATTCCGCTGCACTGCTGAAAAGCTCATGCTCTTTCCTGAACGCAGAGCGAGAAGCAGAAACATGATTGCAAGAGTGCTGAATAGAACCTCTGCTGCATGGTGATCTGTAAATCCAAGAGTGCTGCGACTGAATAGCTGGCCGGGAAGAACTGCTACTATCAGCGCCGAGAGAAGGCCGCAGCTTTTGCCGAGAAGCTCCCTGCCGATAAAATACACAGGGAATACCAGCAGTGCGCCCATAAAGGCCGGCATTATGGCTCCGACCACATCCACCAGATGATTGGTGGGATGTCCCAGGCCGAAGATATACGAGAATATGGTTATAGCCCAGCTCAGCAGCGGCCCGAAGTGCAGCGCCGTGCCATGCGGGAAGTAGGTCATGGGATCGAAGAACAGACGTTGCAGGTTGATGACTGTGCCGTGGGCAAGCATCATATGATACCATGCATCGGTTTCGCTGCTGAAGATGACGCTGTCGCCAGAGAATACACGGTTCCAGGGAATATAGGTGCGCAGGGCAAATGAAAGTATCGCAGTGAACACCAATCCTGCATAGATATACAGGTCGTTATTCTGCCAGGCGCTGGTACTTCTGGCGGCCTTGGCCTTATTTTCCATGGAGACCGTCGGGATATTCCCCGGCTTTGCCTCCTTGGTCTTCGTCGAGGGTTTTTTCTTGCTATCACCCTTATCTACAGATCTCTTAGACATCAGGGCAAGAAGACCTTTCTATCCTCATAAACGTTTTGAATCAGGATTGGTTCGATGGCGATTTGGGCTTCACAGCATTTGTCGATTGCTCTGAGCCCGAAGAAATGAGTCCATTGCCGGCAGCCAAAAAAAATGTTGCACAGAGGCGGACTTGCAGAATGTCTATATCATACAATTGCCATAGTCTGTGCTGCACTCTGCCATGTAATGCAGAGTCTTTTGCTGTATTGAGAGAAATCGTTTGGGAGAAATTGTTATGGAGAAAATGCAGGATATCAAGGGCCTTGGTGGAATGCTGAACGGATTTCGAGATCTGGTCAAGGATGATGGCAAGATCCTGTTCATCGGATCGCCTGGATTTTGCACCCCATTTGCCCTGTTTTTGGGCTTTCCGGTGCGAGAGAAAGAGCTGTCATTTATGCCGGGACTGAATCTGGATCAGGTCAGGCGTATCAAGGCCACCAAACATGGAATGGAGCTGACAGACGCGACGGACTCTGAGGCTGATGTCGTTGTGATTTTGGGAGGCATGGCAATGCCCAAGATCGGAGTCAAGCCTGAGGAGATGAAGGAATTTCTCGGAAAAATAAAATACAAAAAGTTGATTGGGGTATGTTTCATGTCCATATTTGAGAGAGCTGGGTGGTGTTCGATGCTTCCTTTTGATTATGTCATGAATGTGATCCTTGAAGGAGAAATATCTCGAATCAATTAAAAAAGGCTTGAAAATGGGCCCGACGCGATTTGAACGCGTGACCTCACGGTTATCAGCCGTGCGCTCAACCTGGCTAAGCTACGGGCCCGATCCGGTCTTTGCATTGATGATCCCATTTATAACTGTTTCCCTTAACCACCCTGGGGGGCAGTTTTTTCTCAGAAGAGCAATATCGTGGTGCTGCAGCCATTTTTGCCTGAAAAGGGAGGGATCTGTGCATCTGAGAGGCTGGATTGGACCTGGTCCGGCGCGCGGGCTTGACGCCGCGAGGCCAGAAGCACGAAGATTCGACAAACTTAAATCGAGGCAACAAGCAACATAAAAGTGATATTTATGGACTCTGCTAAAAAAGAGGAAGCTGAAGACCTGACTGGTCTGTATGACCTGGCAATTCCATTGAGCATGCCAGTGTCCGTGATACGTGAGCTGGTGGAGACCTTCGAGCTGGATTTGATTCGAAGGCCGGGCAAGATGGATATGACGGGCGAGGTCATGGACAGAGAAATCCTTGTGCTGAGAGGAGACCTTGAGACCGTAAAGGCCGCTGAGAAGTACATGTTCGAGGCTCTGGACAGAAAACTCGCAGAATGGAGCAGCAAGGACCGTGAGGAGAAATACAAAAAATATTATGATGAGCAGGCTGCAGCCAGGATGAAAGAGCTGAAGGAAAACCCAGAAGCTGCCAGAGAGTGGGACCTGACTCCAACCCAGCAGTCCTGATGAGATCAGTCAATCATCACCCACTTGTTTTTTCCTTCCCATAGCTTCAGGGAGAACAGCCTTACGCCTGTCCCCTCCAGATCCATGTTCAGCCTGTCGGAAAGCCACCCGGCGATCGTCTCTGCTGTGGGGTTTGGCAGGATGTCATTCAGGTAGCTGTGGTCCAGATCCTCCAGAGACCTGGCTATGATCTTCTTGAGCTGATAGAAGTCCATGACAAAGCCGTTCTCGCCCACTTCGCCCTGCACCACGATCTCGACCTGATAGGTATGGCCGTGCAGCCTGGCGCATTTGCCCTGATAGCCAGGCAAAAGGTGTGCGGCATCAAATTCGGTGACAACTCCAAGCTTCATTCCTGTGCCCTCCCCCGTCTTCTGTCGATCTCATCAAGCTGATCCAGCATTTTTCGCAAAGCTGTTCGAACTGCATCTGAGAAGCTGACGAACTTCCTTCCGTCTCCCACATGGGCCTGAACATCATCGATGATGTGCTGAGGTATATCCACTGTGACCTTGGGCATGTAATCCTCGGAAATATTCTGTATCCTCCGGCGCTCGTATTCCTGAAAGATGGCAGGAGGATGGCTGCAGTATGGCCTGAATAATATCGTATTAATAGCTTTCGCGCAGGCGGTCAAGGATGCCTCTGGCAGGCATTCTCGCGAATGTTTCAGTGGTTTTTGGTGGATGCTTCGGATGATGTTTTTGCAGATGTTCTTTTTGCCGGGCGCTTTTGGATAGCATGTCTTTCTACCCAGCCCGCAAAGGAGCTGGGCTTCCTGCATAAGCCCGCTCTAGCCCTGGCAAAAGACCGCATCATCTGGAGCGCCTGCCAGGACCCGCAGCGCCTCCGCCTCCATGAAGTGCAGACTTGCTGGCACAATCAGAATGTGAAGGGGCCCTCCGAAGTTGTGAACTGGCAGGCGGGTGAGCAGGTCGGCCTTGACAGATGGATCTTCTGAGCCTGCGCGAGCGATGCCTATGCCCAAAGCCTGAGAAGGCAGCTTCACATCAGAGGCAGATTCCATTTCGAGCAGCAGAGATGCGCCCTCATTGACTGTCATGTATCTCTCAGCGGGCTCCCTCTGGATGTCCAGGAACAGCATGGTATGCAGATTTCTGCTGAGGTTCTCCTGAAGCACCTGGTAAGGCGTCTCCGGGATTATGCGTTTTTTGCGTGCGATGTAGGGGAAGGGGATGGTTGTGGAGCGGCCAAAGCGATAGTTCTGCAGGCCGCACAGGCCAGAGACGGCGGTGACGATGGATGAGGAGTGGATCAGCCGGGTTTTGATGCCCATTCGAGCAGCTCTCAGCCGCAGGTCGAGGTGCGTCGTGGAGACCATTGCATCGCCGCCCACCAGGAAGGCCACGTCCTGATCGCGAGCCTCATTCAGCCATGAAGGGTCCACCTCGACTTCAGACCTCGTGAGAAGGCTGATCTTCTTTCCGTAGAACTCCTCCAGCCGCTCTACAGTCGTTCCCATCAGCCGGGAGGTATAAAACTCCGCATAAATCCTGTCCGCGGAAGCTACGGCATCCAGGCCCTTGACCGAGATGTCTCTTTCGTCGTAGAGCCCAAGACCAATGAATGTGAGCATGACCAGTATGTTGGTTTTGCTGCCTTATTCGTCTTTTCCACGCACTGCGGGGTATCTAAATCGGAGGCTTCGGGACTGCACAATGTCGAGGCCTGATGGAATGGCTTAATCACAGCAAATTGCATAACCAAAGAGAACGACCAAAGAGCGAGATCGAATATAAAAGAAGCTCAGGGCCCAGTTCATGGGCATGGGACAAAATCAACCAAAGGTCAACTGAATATCAAAGGAGAGCAATGAAATGAAGGTCGTGGCATTCAACTGCAGTCC
>DAONDW010000079.1:0-1489 GCA_035402785.1 Methanothrix sp.
TGGGCTGCCCCGCTATCGCCGCAGTTCTGGGGCGAATGCTGACATGTTCCATTTATGCACTCATCTCTGGTGCATGGATTATTATCATCACAGCTTCCGCATTCTGCAGAAGCACTGAATATAAATAAATGTGCACACAGAATCAACAAAGCAAAAGAAATGCAAAGCTTATATCTATCTAATTTTTTGTCCACACTTATCACTCCCGGCTAAGCCTTGCATTCTGTTTATATCTAGGTTTCGCTCATTAGAAACTCATTTGAGAACTTGATGAGAAGGAACTCAATGTTGTCTGCCTGCTCCTGAGCTGCTCCTTGAGGAGATCGCTATTCAGTATGAATTTCTTTAGTGGCAACTCCAGCCTGCCGCAAATATAGCCGAGGGCATTTTTCATGCTCTCGAAGGACATCGCCTTACCTTGCATGGCATTTCTCACATTCTCTCTGACATTGAAGACGCCCAGAGGAACATATCCCGAATATGCCTCCCTCAAGATTATCGCACCTGCCTGCTTCTTTTCCCTGGCAAGTTCCTCCAGCACCGCCATCTTGCAGGAATAATAGCATCCGCCCACACGGGAATAGCTTTTTTTCCCGCCGTTGTTCTCATAATCGGAGAATATCAGCTCTTCATTTCCCAGGATATGCAGAAATGCCTCCATCCATTCGTATTGCCAGGCTGTTGGAAGCAGCAAGACTGCATAGTAATTGTTGAGGCTTGAAAACTCCCTTACCTGGCAACAGTCAATCGGATCATAGCCCCTTACCTTCTGCAGGAGTCGATTGGCCAGAATGCTGTCGCAGGCGGTGATAGCCCAGCGAGTGGGAACCAGCCGTCGTTTCTTGCCGGTTCCCATGGCGCCCATAGAAAATGCCTTTTCTATGCACGAAAACGGCAGGCCCCTGTCATGCAGATCAATCACTGCATCTGCTGCCAGGAGATCATCATCATGATATATTCTTTCCAGGTTATGCTCCCATCTTGCATTATCTATTTCCAGCCTGTCCAATGATGCGCTGGGGCCAAATGGAGTATGCTCATCGCTAAATGACATGCCCTTCGGCACATGGTGAAACTCCGCCGTGCTCTCCAGGGATGATGCAGAAAGGGCGATATCTCTCAGTTTGTCTATGAACCTGTCTTGCAGCTTTGTAACATTTACAGTCCTCTTGCCACGCACAAGGTTTAGACGATACCTTATGATGTCCTCTTGTGTCTTGTTTTCAGGTATCCAGGATTCCGGACGGTCCATGATGACCGTATCGCCGTGCTGAGGCGCGATCATGGGTCCGGCAAAAACCTGGGGATAATTCCAGCTGCCGATGAATACTGATGGAGGCGTGCTTCCGTCAAGCTCTTTTCCGACTTCTGCAGATGGAAGATACATGCCTGAAGTCAATTTCCTGAGATATCCTTCCTTTTTTTTGATCACATGAGATCAGCATGCAAAATCCAATATAAGGATGAGCTGTGCACCGCGAAAGTATTC
>DAONDW010000079.1:1589-7099 GCA_035402785.1 Methanothrix sp.
GAGGCCTGGACCGAGGATGGTGTGAACTTGAGGGTGCGCTGCAAAATGTGCGGCTATGAAGGATGGCTGCCTCATCCGGATCTGAAGAATGGAGCATGGAGGGTAGGATAGGCTGGAGGAAAAGGCCACAGGGATCAGACGAATTCCATGAGAACCAGTCACGCACTTATTTTGCGCCTGCTGCACGATCCGCGATTCGATTTTGCCAGGGCCGCTGTGCAATACGTCGATCGGGGCGCACCGGGAGACAGGTCTGAAGTCCTGGGAGACAAAATAGTCCGCCTGGATAGCGGCTGGATGGAGATCATCTCAGAGGGAAAGACAAAGTTCATCCCGTACCACCGCATCAGACGAATCACTTACGATGGGACTGTGATGTGGCAGAAAAGCGAGAAAAAGAAAGACGAATAGAGGCTTGCCAGCGTCCATTTCATTCATGCATAAATTGTTGCAGCAAAATGCAACAAAAAAATTGCGGCAGAAAATCGCAGCGCCATCTGAAACGGCATCAGTTCGTCAAATGCCACTTGCCCTCAGCCGTTGGCCCTGCGCACCTTGCGCTCGTTTTTATCCAGGTATTCCTCTATGGCCTCCACTATGACATCTGAACGCTGAACATAGAGGGAACCCCTGCTTCTCACGACAAAGCTCATAAGGCGTTCATTCAAATCCGGGCTAAGCTCCACCTCTATCTTGGGCATGGTTTCTCCTAACTACAATGTAGTATTAATACTTGATTTTTCAGGGCTTGAGCCTTTTGATCTCCAGATAGCATATGCCATTGTCAGTTTCCGCACCGGGATATGCGAAGATCATCTGCTTTCTCACCGAATGAGCAAGGCGCACTGCTCTAGAAAGCACTGGCGGCAAAAAGACATGGTTTTTTGGCAGGGTATGCACCAGGTACTCAGAGTGAGGCACCCTGCCAGGACCTTCGACCTGCCTGTAGACTCGAAAGTGGGTTCCGAATTTGAAGCCGGTCTTGACCACCATGCTCTTGTCCCTCATGTCCCTGTAAACTGAGAACTTAAGGTCGAAATCGCTCTCGATCTGCCGCGCGCGGGAGATGAAGCTCTCCATGTCCAGGGCCTGTCCTGAGCGATCGACCATGTTTATGACTCCCCTGTCCAGGAGATAGGCGGACTCGACCAGGGAGAGCTGCAGCCTCTCGCCCACAGGCTTGCCGTAAAATCCAAATTCATGCAGCCTTCGGGAGGCATCCGCATCCCATAAGACCACCCGGTCCTCCAGAAGCGTTGCCATGCCGCCCTTCTCCTCCGGGCCCATGAGCCCTGACATGTTCTTCTCCCGTGCCTCGTAAAATGTGATATCGCTCTCTTCATCGACTATGGCCAGCATGAGCTTTTTTCTCATCTGGCTTGCCATCCTCACAGGCGGCACGATCTCAGTCAGGGGCAGGGGCATCCTCTCAGATATGACCATGACATAAAACTCAGCCGGACTCTTGCCTGGATGGCCACCTCTGGGATAGACGCGAAAATCCGGACGGCCAGGCTGGACATAGTAGCCGCGTTCCCGGAGGTCTTTGTAGACCACATAACGGAACTCAAAACCCTTCTCAAGAGATGATGCCATCTGGAAAAAGGCAGGAAAGTCCATCTCGCGTTCCTCGCTCTTCACCCTGATCCTGGAGCGATCCAGAAGATAGGCTGCCTCCACCAGAGACAGCTCAAGGCCCTTTCCTTTCGGCCTGCCAAAATATCCCTGCTCGTAGAGGTCTGGCAGGGCAATCGAGCCCAGGCTGACCCGGTTGCCTAAAAGCCGACCTACAATTTCGTCAGACATAAAAAAAGATAGAACGATTCTGCTGTTACCAATTTATTCATTTTCAGCAGGATAGCTTGTTCGGCCAGATGCCGTGCATGGCCCCAAGCGTCCTGTCCACAATGCCATGAACATCTGCAGCCGGATAGCCCGCGGACAGCAGATAGGACTCGACGTGATTTGGCACAGCTATTGACATCTGCTCGACCATAGAGACAGTCTGAAGGATTGTATTGTCTCCGAGCTTGAATGGAATTATCGCATCTGATACCAGTAGCTCGAATATCTCAGGGCTGATGGGCCTCTCAAGGCCGGAGAGATAAGCCTCAAGTATCTCGCTTGTCCAGTCGTGCTTCCTGCCCTCATCCTGATAGGGCATGACCACTACCTCGCGGGTCTTGGCATACTGCTCTACAAGCTGCGCGGGCGTGACATCTCCCTTGAATACCAGATTCAGGAAATTGGTGTGCGGCACAGTCGTCGGCACTTTGCTTGCTCGAATGGAGAATTTGACCTCCTCGAAGACTGTTCCTGCATCAGTTCCCTGGTGCCCAGCACCTTTGCCGAACTGGATGGCTGAGGGAGAGGCTTTGACTACCGTGTGCGGATCTCCATGCCTTCGATCTATGTTGCCAAGGACCGCTATGAGGCCGAGTGGTCTTGCAGCAAGCGCCAGGCGGGACAGACCGGTGGTGTTGCAGCTCGTGCACTGAACCAGCTTTGGCCGGGCCTTGAGGAACATCTCATAGTTTTCGAGTCCAAAGAAGAACTCGCGGGCGAAGTCGGCCTTCAGCTCATCTGTGATCTTGACCTTTCCGCTCTCTGTAAGTCCCTTGAGCAGCTCAGGCCTGTCTGCGCCACCCATGAGCGAGACAAAGCAGCCGTGGGCAATGCCAGCCTCGACATAGGGAAGCTCCTCGTCGCCTGGGGTGCCAACCATCACGAAATCGGATGCTTTAAAGAAGTCGTCGTAGCCTCCCTCGATCTTGAATCCTGCATTCTCCCATTTCTCTTTAGCAGCCATATCGCTCACGAAGGCTTTAACGCCGAACAGGCGGTTGAACTTGGATACAATAGATACCGCGCGGCCATGCGGCTTTCTTAGCAGGACATTCAAATCGCCCTCTATGCCCGCGGCCTTTTTGACCTGCTGCAGGGCTAACAGAGTTCGCTTATTCTCGGTTCCATCAAAGCCTACAAAACCAGCATTGCACTTCAAGCATCTTCACTTCCTGAATGTTAGTCTTGGTGACTATATTTCAATCTTTCCGGGATTGTATTCATCCGTTCCGGTCATCTGCATAATTATTTCCAGAAGAATCATGACAGCCCCAATGTCAAAAATATTTTAAAATGATGACTCATCACGGGTACACTCTGGCAGCATTCAATTGATGGATTTATCCTTTTGCCTCTTTGTGGCAAACATATCCATGATTTTCGCAGCTATGAACCGCGCGCTCTCATCTGAGTTCATAATGGTGGTATCAACGGAGATCTCGGCTTTTAGGGGCTCTTCATAAACCGCATTTACACCAGGAACAGCCGCCTTCTCAGTGGCTGCTTTATTGTAGATGTTCTTGGGAGAGAATTTGGCTTTTCTCTCAGCCTCTCTCTTCATGCAGACAGACAGAGGCGCGCGAATATAGACCTCCGCGAAGCCTGGAATAAGCTTGCGGGCAAGATCGCGATAGCGTCTGCGATTGGCAGTGGCGTCTATTATCACATTTCTGCCCTCTTCAGAAAGGAGCTTTCCCATGTAGGCAAGGCTTGCATAGACGATGTCTCTCTCTTCCTCCGTGTAGCGCGGATTGGGAGTGATCGCCCTTCTGATCTCATCAAGTTGCAAGATGCGCACCGGCTCTCCCATTTCCTTTGCCAGAATGGTCTTTGCCCTCTCTGCAATGGTGGTCTTCCCGCAACCAGGAAGGCCTGTGAACCACACGACCCATGCCATAAGAAATACGAGATGTCCTGCCTGTTAAAAAGCATTGCCTGAAATGATGGCCAGGATCTTATGAATGAACTGGTTAAAAAAAAAGCAAAAAAGGTGCAGGAGATCTAGCCGAAAAGGGCTCCGAGGCCCTCGACTCCGCTCTCCTCAGCAGCTTCTTTGTCCTCTTCCTTCTCGGCTGCCTTGGCCTCGGCCTTGGCTGATGGGGCTGCAGCTGCGACTGGAGCTGCGGCTGCGGCGGCTACAGGCACGGCTGCTGCCTGGGACAGGACGGAAGCGATGTCCACGCCCTCCAATGCAGCTACAAGCGCCTTGATTCTGACCTCGTCAGCTGCCACACCGGACGCCTCGACGACCTTCTTTATTCCATCTTCATCCACGGCTTTGCCTGCGCTGTGAAGCAATAATGCAGCGTATACATATTCCATTTGAATCAACCTCTAATAATACCTTGAGTTCTATCCGAATAGAGCACCTAGCCCAGCGGCTGTGTCTCCATCATCCTTCTTTTCTTCGTTCTCTTCCTTCTCGGCTGCCTTCGCCTCGGACTTGGCGGCTGGGGCTGCGGCAACTGAAGCGGGCTGTCCGCTGGTCAGGCTTGCAACTGCACGGGCATTGGCAGCAGCCTTGGCCAGCACCATTTCCATCATGCTGGGCACGGGAATGCCTGCTTCCAGTACCAGGGCACGAGCCCGGGTCTGAGCTTTCTGCAGCATCGGCCCAACTGTGCTTGGAGTTGCGTAGCCGATCTCAACAGCAAAGCTGAATGCTTTGGCTGATGCAGCACTCAACTGTGAGATCTGCGCTGCCACATCGATTGTAAGGTCCTTTGCCTTGAAGACCAGTCCACCCTCATAGGCCGCTCGCAGTTCCAGGCCTACGTTCCTGGGGAATATCTCCATGGTCTTCAAAATATCCGCGGTCTTGGCAGGCACGACCTCTCCCTCTCTGGCCAGTGTGACCTTCTGGTTGATGACCACCTTTCCGCTCTTGATTGCGGCAGGAATGCCAGCAGCCTGAAGTTTGCCGACCATTGGACCTGGCGAGAATGAGGTCTCTCCAGCCTCGATCACAATGTCCTTTGGAGCACGCGCCCCAGCCTTGATGGGCATGGGCTTCTTGCACTTTTCCAGGAGGCTGTAAAGCTTGAAGGGATTGTCATCGCTAAAGATCAATGCCGTCTGATCTTCGATGTAATCAGCAAGCGGTCTGATCTCCGGAGCAGATGCTTCGATCGCGCGACGGGCTATGGTGTTTCGCACCATTTTGATCTCGACATTGCCTCTCAGGTCGCCCCGCACCTGCTGCATGTTGTCTGCCGGGATCTCACGCACGCCTACAACGCCTACTACTCGGCTTTTCTTTATCATTTCGACAAGCTCTTCGACATTTTTAACCTTCCATTCAGGTATATGGGCAGTGTGACGATTCTCGGCTGCCATCTAAATCACCCTTATTGAAGGCCCCATTGTGGTCTTGACATAAACCGACTTCAGGTTATGACGACCATCCTTCAGGGTCTGCTCGAGCTTGACGAGGACCGCTTCAATGTTATCGGCCAGCTCTTTGGTATTCATATTTCTGTTCCCAACGGTCAGGTGGAAGGTCGGCCTGTCTCTGGACCTCACCCTGATCAGGTTCTTGAGCCTCAGTATTTGGGGTGTCACATCCTGTGTGGGCGGCAGAGGTGTTGGCATCTTGCCCCTCTTGCCCAGAATGGAACCCAGGCTCTTACCTATTACGGGCATGAACTGAGTCTCTGCTATGAAGA